>JBDSQP010000262.1:0-3813 GCA_039929755.1 Aeromicrobium sp.
GGTCATCGTCGAGCAGGTCACCAACGGTGTGGCCGTTCGGATGGCCGTCCTCTACTTGCTGCTCAGCGGCACCACCGACGACACAGAAGTCTCCACACCTAAGGACAGTGAATGACCTCGTTCATCATCCGCAACGCCCGTCTCCTCGGTGAAGACGTTGCCGATATTGCCATCACTGACGGGGTCATCACCGAGATCGGCACTGGCATCGATGCCTCTGGTGGGACCGAGATCGTCGGCGATGGGTTGATTGCCCTGCCCGGACTCGTCGACCTCCATACCCATGTGCGCGAACCCGGCCGTGAAGACGCAGAAACGGTCCTAACGGGCTCGCAGGCGGCGGCTCGCGGTGGCTTCACCTGCGTCCATGCGATGGCCAACACAGACCCGGTCGCAGATACGGCTGGCGTAGTCGAGCAGGTATGGCGACTCGGCCGCGAAGGCGGCTATTGCGATGTACAGCCCGTCGGTGCCGTCACGGTCGGCCTCAAAGGGGAGCGCCTCGCCGAACTCGGCGCGATGGCCGACTCGGCAGCCGCGGTTCGGGTCTTCTCCGACGATGGCAAGTGTGTCTCCGACGCGGTGCTGATGCGCCGGGCGCTCGAATACGTCAAGGCCTTCGATGGCGTCATCGCCCAACACGCTCAAGAGCCCCGGCTCACCGAAAACGCGCAGATGAACGAGGGCCCGCTCTCAGGAGAGCTCGGCTTGACCGGTTGGCCCGCCGTGGCCGAAGAAGCGATCGTGGCCCGGGATGTTCTTCTCGCGGAACACGTCGGTTCACGCCTGCACGTTTGTCACCTTTCGACGCGCGGCTCGGTCGAGATCGTGCGTTGGGCCAAGAGCCGCGGGATCAATGTCACGGCCGAAGTCACGCCCCACCACCTGCTCCTGACCGATGACCTCGTACGCAGCTATGACCCGATCTACAAGGTCAATCCGCCGCTGCGCTCGGCCGACGACGTTCTAGCGGTTCGCGAAGGACTCGCCGACGGCACGATCGATGTCGTTGCAACCGATCACGCACCGCATCCCATGGAAGACAAGGAATGCGAGTGGAGTGCCGCGGCGTTCGGCATGCTCGGCCTCGAGACTGCGCTCTCGGTCGTGCAACAGACGATGGTCGACACGGGTCTTCTCACCTGGACCAGGGTCGCCGGATGTATGTCGGCCAAGCCCGCCGATATCGGCCGGGTCGCGAGCCAAGGTCGCCCGCTTGCCGTAGGAGAACCTGCCAACATCGTCTTGTATGACCCCTCGGCAACCCGAGTGGTCGATGCCCGCGACACGGCTTCACTGTCCCGAAACAACCCCTACAACGGCCTTACGTTGCCGGGCAGTGTGGTCGCCACGTTCTTGCGAGGCATGCCCACGGTCCTCAACTCCGAACTTGCAAAGGTGTCCGTATGACTCGCAGTGCGCCTGCCGGGGGAGCGATCCTGGTTCTCGAGGATGGCCGCGTGTTTCGAGGCGAGTCCTACGGGGCGATCGGCGAGACCGTCGGCGAGGCCGTGTTCTCGACCGGCATGACCGGCTATCAGGAAACTCTGACCGACCCGTCCTACCGCCGCCAGGTTGTCGTCATGACGGCCCCACACATCGGCAACACCGGCGTCAACGACGAAGACCACGAGTCCCGCCAGATCTGGGTCGCGGGCTACGTCGTGCGCGACCCAGCCCGGGTTCCAAGCAACTGGCGTTCGACGCGGTCGCTCGATGACGAGCTGGCCACGCAGGGGATTGTCGGCATCAGCGGCGTCGACACCCGCGCCTTGACCCGTCACCTTCGCGAACGCGGTTCCATGCGTGCAGGGATCAGTTCGGTTTCTGATGACGCCGCGGCACTCCTGGCCCTAGTGCTGGAGTCGCCCGAGATGGCCGGTGCCGATCTCATGGGTGAGGTCACGACCGAAGAGACATATGTCGTCCCCGCCGTCGGACAAAAGCTGTTCACGGTCGCAGCGATCGACCTCGGCATCAAGGGCATGACCCCGCATCGCATGGCCGAACGTGGTATCGAAGTCCATGTCCTGCCGTCAACCGCCACGATCGACGACATCGAAGCCGTCAAGCCCGACGGCGTGTTCTTCTCCAACGGTCCTGGTGACCCGGGCACGGCCGACCGGTCGGTCGAGTTGCTCAAAGCCGTTCTGGACAAGCGGATCCCTTACTTCGGCATCTGCTTCGGCAACCAGATCTTCGGTCGCGCACTTGGGCTTGGCACGTTCAAGCTCAAGTACGGTCATCGCGGGATCAACCAACCGGTGCAGGACCTCACGACCGGCAAGGTCGAGATCACCAGCCAGAACCACGGTTTCGCGGTCGACGCCCCGATCGAGGGAACGTTCGAGACGCCATACGGTCCCGGACGTGTCACACACATCGGCCTGAACGACCAGGTCGTCGAGGGCCTCGCGCTCCTTGATGCGCCAGCGTTCAGCGTCCAGTACCACCCCGAAGCCGCAGCCGGTCCTCATGACGCCGCCTACCTCTTCGACAGATTTGTTGACCTGATGCGTGACGCGAAAGTGAATGCCTAATGCCCAGAAGAACCGATATTCAGTCCGTTTTGGTTATTGGTAGCGGACCGATTGTCATCGGCCAGGCCTGCGAGTTCGACTACTCCGGCACCCAGGCCTGCCGCGTGCTGCGCGAAGAGGGCATCCGGGTGATCCTGGTCAACTCCAACCCGGCGACGATCATGACCGATACCGAGTTCGCCGACGCCACGTATGTCGAGCCGATCACTGCCGAATTCGTGGAAAAGGTCATCGCGAAGGAACGTCCCGATGCGTTGCTCGCGACCCTCGGCGGCCAGACTGCCCTCAACGCGGCCATCCAGCTGCATGAGAACGGGGTGCTCGAAAAGTACAACGTCGAGCTCATCGGCGCCTCCATCGAAGCGATCGAGAAGGGCGAGAATCGCGAATCGTTCAAACGTCTCGTCGAAGCGCTGCCCGCCGAGTGGGGTGCCGAGGTCGCCGCGTCGGCCATCTGCCACTCGATGCAGGACTGCCTAGCGGCAGTCGGTGGCCTTGGTTACCCCGTCGTCGTCCGCCCCTCATACACGATGGGCGGCTCCGGCTCCGGCATGGCGTACGACGAGGAAGATCTGCGCCGCATCGCCGGCTCCGGGCTGGCTCTCAGCCCGACGACCGAAGTCCTGCTCGAAGAGTCGATCATCGGCTGGAAGGAGTATGAACTCGAGGTCATGCGCGACAAGGCCGACAACGTCGTCATCGTCTGCTCGATCGAGAACTTCGACCCGGTGGGCGTCCACACCGGCGACTCCATCACGGTCGCACCGGCGATGACCCTGACCGACGTCGAATACCAGCGCCTTCGAGACATCTCGATCGGCGTCATCCGCGAAGTCGGCGTGGAAACCGGCGGTTGCAACATCCAGTTCGCGGTCAATCCCGAAGACGGACGCATCGTTGTCATTGAGATGAACCCGCGTGTCTCCCGATCCAGCGCGCTGGCCTCCAAGGCGACCGGCTTCCCGATCGCCAAGATCGCCGCCAAGGTCGCTATCGGCTACACACTGGACGAGATCCCCAACGACATCACCACCCGAGAAGATGGGCAGAGCACCCCGGCGAGCTTCGAGCCGACGCTCGACTACGTCGTCGTCAAGGTTCCGCGCTTCGCCTTCGAGAAGTTCCCGGCCGCCGATTCGACGCTGACCACCCACATGAAGTCGGTCGGTGAGGCAATGGCTATCGGCCGCAACTTCACCGAGGCGCTGCAGAAGGCGCTGCGCTCGCTCGAGGCTCCGACCTCGGGGGCGGGAAAGGCGATCTTCGACTGGAG
>JBDSQP010000263.1:0-6384 GCA_039929755.1 Aeromicrobium sp.
TTCGGGTACTTCCTGGGCGATCCGCTGATCCATCGACTCTCCGCGGCGTTGTTCTTCTGCAGTGCTGCCGAAGCTCTCGGCGGCCGACCAACGTTCCGGCGGCGAGTAACCCTCGTCGAGCACATCCTCGACTCCGCGGTCATTGAGCGTGTCGTCGGGCTGCAGCTGATCGAACTGCTCGTTGCCCTCGGGGACCTCGCCTGACATCTCACTCATAACCCCACTGTTGCACGGAGTGCGCTCAGGGTCGACGGTACGCGTCGATTTCGACTTCGATCAGGTGGTCAGGGTGGGCAAAGCCGGAGACCTGGACCATGGTGGCCGCGGGCCGCACGGAGTCGAAAAACTCCTTGTGCGCACGACCTATTTCGGCCTGATCCGAGATGTCTGCGACGAACATCCGGGTACGGACGACATCCTCGATCCTGAAGCCGGCTGCGCGGACGGCCTCGAGTGCCATGCCGAACGCCGTCACTGCCTGCAGATAGGGATCGCCGACACCGACAACTCCGCCCTCGACTGTCGCGGTCGTGCCTGCGACAAAGAGCGCGGGACCGGCAACGACCGCGCGCGAGTAACCGTAGAGCTCTTCCCAGGGTGCACCCGAGCTGATGCGACTCATGACAATGCCAGCTCCATCACGAGGGCGTCCACGCCATTGGCGTAATAATTGCGTCGGCGGGAGATCTCGGAGAAGCCGAAGGAATCGTAAAGTCCGATCGCCGGAGCGTTTTCGGCGGCGACTTCGAGCATGATGCGTGTGGCGCCAAGTCGGGAGGCCTTCGCCAATAGCTCGCCAAGAAGCTCACGCCCGAGTCCCCCACGACGTGCGCCCGGAATGACGGCGATTCGCTGAAGGTCGGCGACATCGTCGACGACCATGATCGAACCATAGCCAGTAACCGTCGACTCGTCGGAGGCAAGAAGCACGCTTCGGGTGTCTGCGGACACTTCGCTCTCGACCAGGGCGGCGTTCCACGCGTCTTCGACGAAACAGGCGGACTCGACCTGGGTCAGGGCAGGGACGTCGGCAAGGGCCGCTTCGCGGATCATGCCCGCTTGGCCTCAAAATGTGGCACGGCGTCCGGGCGCCTCAGATACAGGGGTTCGAGCGGCAGGGTCTCGACGCTGCCGGCGATGACGGCGGCTGCGAGTGCAGACGCCAGGGGGTCGGTTGGACCGTCGATGGCGTTGAGCACGTCGCCATAGAGGTGGGCGCCCCGGCCGTAGGTCGGCATCCCGGGATGAATGATCTCGAGGTCAACGGGTTTGAGTACGGCGGGACCGTCAACGCGGCGACCGTCGGCACGGTAGCGAGCCCAGTAGACCTCCTTGCGTCGCGCATCCGTCGCCACAAGAAAGTCGACATCACTGTTGACCTGAGAGGCGATGATGTCGAGCGAACAGACTCCATGCGTGTTGAGACCAAGAGTCGATCCAAGCGTCAGGGCCGTGACCACACCAACGCGCAGCCCAGTGAACGGTCCCGGTCCGACGCCAACGGCAATGTCGGTGACGTCGGCCATCGTCACACCGGCCTCGTCCAGGGCCCTGGAGATGAAGGGCACCAACCACTCGCCGTGCGCCATCGACCCCTCGCCGGCGGCTGAGGCAAGCACCCGATTTCCATCATGCAAGGCAACGGTGATGGCGGGGGTGGCGGTGTCGAACGCGAGAAGAAGCACGGTCCAAGGCTACGCGAGGAGGGTCGAGCGCAGGGGTACGCCAACCCAGCGGGGGCCATGCGGTTTGACGGTGATGACACGCGTCTCCTCCCCCGAACCGATCACGGCCGTATCGAGCGGATCGGTGGGACTCGCCAAGCGGTTTTCGAAATGGATCTCGAGCCAACTGTCACTGAGCTGCTCGGCCATCCCTTCACCCCACTCGACGACGGTTACGGAATCCTCGACGGAGGCATCCAGATCGATGTCGTCGATCTCGGCGGCGTCGCCGAGCCGGTAGGCATCAACGTGGACGAGCGGTGGCCCCTGCACAAGCGAGGGATGCGTACGGGCGACCACGAACGTCGGCGAGGTGACCGGGCCGCGCACGCCGAGAGCCGCTCCCAGGCCTTGGGTGAACGTGGTCTTGCCTGCGCCGAGACCGCCGGTGAGTATGAGCACGTCTCCGGCCCGCAGCAATGGCGCAAGCTTTGCCGCGAATTCCTGCGTCTCCCCAGCCGTATGGAGCTCGCGAGCGAGCCACAAAGTCTTGCCGAATTCGATCGTGGTTCCGGTCTGTGCCACCGGGTAGTAGAGCCGTCGGGTCCAGAATTGCATCGTCGCAGGCAACTCGACTCGTACGTGGAGCCAGATGCCGTCCTTGCCGCGCTCCTCGGCAGTGTCTTCGGCCACACCGACCATGGCCGAGGCCACGCCACGCGACTGGATCGCCGGATCGACACTGACCCGGCGCAAACCCAGCAGACCGGGTCGGGACTCGTCGAACAACAAGGCACCCATGGGGATGTCGCGGCGCTCGACGAGCAGACCACCGGCTGTACCCAAAACGGCAGCCACGGTCTCGACGGTTTCACTGAGTGCCGTGGACGGCGGGTCGAGGACCTTGCGGGCACCGAAGGACTTGTGGATGACACCGACGACGGCCGCCGCATGCTCGGGCGTGGCGTCGACGACGTTGAGGGCGGTCACGAGATGCTCTCGTAGACGCCTGCGATCACCTCGGTGACCTTGTCGTGATCCTCGAACATCACCATGTGGCCAACGTCGTCGAGTGCTACGAGGGTCGCGCCCGGAATGCTTTCGGCGAGGCGCCGACTGTGCCGAAATGGCGTCAGCATGTCTTTCGTTCCACCAATCACCACTGTCTTCGCGCGGCCAAGGGTCTCGAGGGAGTCATAGAGGTCAAGGGTGGCAAAGTTTTGATAGAAATCGATGATCACATTGGTCGGGGTGGCCAGGATCATCTCGTTCGTCATGTTGACGTGGCGCTCCTGCGCGTTGGGGCCGAGACCCCAACGGCGTACGACCGAATAGCTGTTGAAGGCGCGGCCACGATCCAGGATCGAGGAGACCCTGACGATGATTGGTCGCACGGCTTTGAGAGCGTTGTTGCCCTTGAGCAAGTCGCCGGCCGCGGTCGCACAGAGAACGACGCCGTTGACGCGGGTCCCGAAGAGTTCAGGGTGCGAGGCGGCAAGGGCCATGATCGCCATAGCACCCATCGAGTGACCGACAAGAACGATGTCGCCGCTCGGCGCGAACTTTTCGAGGACGACCCGTAGGTCATCGGCCAACTGCTCAAGAGACGAGTTGTGATCGTATGACCGCCCCGACCGACCGTGCGAACGCTGGTCCATGAACACCATTCGAGCGGCGCCACGAAGTGAAGCGCGCTGGTAGTGCCACGAATCGAGCGTGCAGGTCCACCCGTGGACGAATACGATCGTTGGGCCCGCGGGTCCTTCGTCGACTTCGACGTGCAGTGCCAGGCCATCGGTGGCATGCACCGTTTGAGCGGCCGAGCGGATGCTTCCAAACCGCAGGTCTTCACCTCGGCGATTGAGCCGGGCCGTGCGCTGGCGCTCGTTGAGCGTCTTGGCAGCGACTCCCGCCGCCACGAAGGCGCCAACTGTCGTCGCAAGCTTGACGGTCTTGCTCATCGGACTCCTCGGTATGTGCGCTCGATGCGCCCTCCCAGCCTAGTGACGACTTCATAGGCGATGGTGCCGGCCGCAGTTGCCCAGTCCTCGGCGGTCGGTTCGCCGTCGGTTCCGGGACCGAACACGGTGACGAGGTCGCCTGCCTTGGCATCGGCGTCGGCGAGGTCGACCACGAATTGGTCCATGCAAATCGTGCCGGCAACCGGCACCCTTACACCGCCGAAACCGACTTCGGCTTTGTTGGAGGCAGTCCGTGCGATGCCCTCGCCATAGCCCATAGGCACGAGGCCGAGTGTCGTTTCGCGATCCGTGACATAGGTGTGTCCATAGGAGACGCCCGAACCTGCCGCAACGCGCTTTACCGCCGCCAGGCGCCCGCGCAGTGTCATCACCGGGGTGAGCTGGGTGTCATGGACGAGGGATGGATCCGGATTGATGCCATATGACGCGATGCCGACCCTGACCATGTCGAAGTGGACGCTCGGCCGCGTCAGCGTTGCGGCCGAATTGGCCAGGTGTCTAAGACCGGGCTCAAGACCTGTCGCGTGCATGGCACCGACTGCCTCGAGAAACACCTTTTCCTGCGAGGCATTGGCCGGATGATCCGGCTCGTCCGCGCACGCCATGTGGGACCAGACTCCAGTCACCTCGATCGCGCCAGATGCCTGGGCTGCGTCGGCGGCTTCGAGCAGCCGGGGCCACTGTTGGCCGTAGGCGCCGTTGCGCGACAAACCGGTGTCGACCTTCAACTGGACCTTGGGTCGCCCGCCGGTTCCGGCGGCAATGATTTCCGCGAGCTGCTCAGCGCCGGAGGCGGTGAGCTCGATGCCGTGCGCGACGGCACCGGCGAAGTCGGCTCCCGGGCTTGCCAACCAGCACAGGAGATCGCCGGTGTCACCCGCTTCGCGCAACGCTCGCGCCTCGGCGAGGGTCGCGACGCCGAGCCAGTCGGCACCGGCCTCACGCGCGGCCTTGGCACATTCGGCCATGCCATGACCGTAGGCATTGGCTTTGACAACGGCCATCAGTTTCGAGTTCGGCGCGCATTCCGCGAGATTGGCGACGTTTTGACGGTAGGCGTCGAGGTCGACGACTGCCTCAGCCTGAGGACCTACGCCCACGACGGCACCTCGTCGAGACATCCGTTGTAGAAGTCGGCAATTGTCCCGGGCAGTTCCTGCACCACATCGGACGCGATGATCGGTCCGTTGGGATTGGCGCGCACGCTGGCCGCCCCGTGGAGGAATGCCGCCAGCGAGCCGGCGTCGTAGGGAGAGGCCCCGGCGGCCATGAACGAACCGGCCAGGCCGGCAAGGACGTCGCCGGCACCGGCTGTCCCAAGCCAGGCCGAGCCTGACAGGTTGACCCGCGTCGGTCGACCTTGCTGGGCGATGAGCGTGTGCGCCCCCTTGAGGAGCACAGTGGCGTTCCACCGCTCTGCCGCTGCAGTGGCATGTCCAAGGGGATCTGACTCGACCGCTACGCGCGTCGTCCCCATCATCGTCGCGAGCTCTCCGGCGTGCGGAGTCAGCAGGACCGGCACTTCGAACGAAGTCGGTATGTGGGCCAGTGCGGTGGCGTCAATGACCAGAGGCACGCCGTCGCCGAGCGCCAACTTAAGTTGTTTGGGAGCGTCTTTGCCGCCGCCCGGCCCGACAACCCAGGCCTGAACCCGACCACGACCGGTGACGACCTCGGGGGCACGATCGACAACCCGTGCACTGAGTGCGGATGAACCGATAAACCTCACCATGCCCGCCAAGCCTGTTTGGGCGCCCGCGACGCAGAGGTGGGCCGCACCCGCATACTGATTCGATCCGGCGGCGATCCCGACAACGCCGCGAGAATACTTGTGGATCGATGCCGAGGGATCTGTCATCGGCCGGAGCAAGTCGGCAAGAAGATGGCCGTCGTCGTAGTCGATGGCCTCGACGATGGGCTCGCCCAAAAATTCGCCGAGCCCGATGTCGACGAAATGCACAACACCGGAGACGGCCGCGGCGGGATTGACCAGGAGCGCAGCTTTGTCCGTCCCGAAGGTGATCGTCGTGTCCGCCTTTACGTAAACCTCAGGAAGGGTGCCACCGTCGACGTCGACCCCCGATGGCACATCGACGGCGAAGACCTCGGGTTCGGTTGCAGCGATCCATTGCGCCCACGATGCGGCCTTGCCGGTGAGCCCTGGTCGAGCGCCGATACCGAAAATGGCGTCGACACAGAGCCGCTGAGCTGTCGGCTCCTCAACGATCTGGGCGCCGGCAGCGAGCGCCGCCGAAAGTCCCTCTGCATGAACAGTGTCTGAATCGAGCAAGCACAGATCGACGCGGACACCCCGGTCACGCAGATGGACTGCCGCGAACAGCGCATCTCCCCCATTGTTGCCGGGTCCGATCAGCATGAGAACGAGGTCACCGGCGGGTATGTCGTCCAGATGCTCCGCGAGCCCGAGCGCGGCCCGGGCCATGAGCGTGCCCGGGGGCAGCGTCGCCGCCAGCTCTTCTTCGGCCGCGCGAATCTGGGCGACGCTGTGGGCCCTCAGCATTCGGCCACCACAAACGCCGTAGCGACCGAGGCGTCGTGGGACATCGACACATGAGTCGAGGTCACGCCCAGTTCCTTGGCACGCGCTTCGGCCGCTCCGTGCAACAAGAGCTCCGGAGCGCCGGACGGCGTGGTCACGATTTCGATGTCCTGCCAAGACATGCCTGCGGGCGCTTTGAGGGCCTTGACAAGGGCCTCCTTCGCGGCGAAACGTGCCG
>JBDSQP010000264.1:0-3080 GCA_039929755.1 Aeromicrobium sp.
GCTCGTCGAGGATCAGAAGCTCGACGTCGGAGGCGAGAGCGGCGACGAGGGCGACTTTTTGTCGGTTGCCTTTGGAATAGGTCCGCCCCTTCTTGGTCGGATCGAGTTCGAAACGGTCGATGAGATCCGCCCGACGCTTCTCGTTGAGTCCGCCGCGGAGCTTGCCGAGCAGGTCGATCACTTCGCCGCCCGACAGGTTGGGCCAGAGGTTGACGTCGCCGGGCACATAGGCCAGCTGTTTGTGCAGGTTCGCACTGTCACGCCAAGGATCGCCGCCGAAGAGTGTCACGGTGCCACTGTCGGCACGCAACAGTCCGAGCAGGACTCGGATGGTGGTGGACTTTCCCGAACCGTTGGGTCCGAGGAAGCCGTGAATTTCGCCTTTGGCAATCTGGAGATTGAGGCCGTCGAGTGCGTGGGTGCTGCCAAAACTCTTGTGCAGGTTGGCGATCGAGATCACATCTGTGGTGGACCCAGTAGTCATGCGCCCACTGTATTCAGCACCGGCGGGGCGGCGGGAGGGCAATTGGGCCCGAGTCCGGCTTGGTGTCATCAGGCCGACCCCACACAATGGATACGTGAATGACGTTGTGATCGACAAAGCGCGTGGTGCTGCCGACGCTTGGGATGCCATCTGGTCCGTGCTCGATGACCTGACCAGCGACTCTTCGATCCAGATCGACCGTCATACCGAAGCCGGACTCTCGACCTTCGTGCTCCGTGCTTCCGACGAGGGTCTCGTCGATCGCGAACTCCATATCGAGGCAACCGCCCGGTGGATGCTCGCCCTCGTGGAGGCCTATCGCGGGTTGATGATTGCGCACGATTCGCTCGACCCGGACACGGAGATCGCCACGATGCGTCTCATCATTTCTCGATACCTGCGTCCACCACGCCTTGGCGTCTGACGCGCCAACTCACTCGACAAGGTCTTCGCCGAGGAGAGGATTCTCGGCGATCTCGCGTTCCAACTCATTCTCAAGATCCTGGATGACTGCCCCGGGCGGCTCTTTGGGCTGCGCTGGAGAGATGGTGGCCCATGCTGCGTCTATCGAACCGCCGACATTTACCGTTCGGGCGCGTACGATCGCCGGTTTGTTGACTTCGCGACCTACGTACTTGGCCACGAAACGCTGAAGCTCGCCCTCGACACCGACCGCCTTGCTCAACACCGAAGCCCTGAGGCCTTCGGCCCGGAGTTTGACAACGACTTCCTTCGGCCGAGGGGCAGCGATTTCGATGAAGACCTGCAGCGGGTCGGCCGCCCGGGCCGTCAGAACCAGCGGCACTTCGAGATCCGCGTGAAAACGGTGCGTGTCGACCTGCAAATTCAGCTCGAACACCAGATTGACCGGCAACACGACGCGATATGAAACGTCGTCCCCATCGATCCGCGTCGCCACTGCCTGGCCAATGGCTCCGGTTGCGGTGACTTTCGCGATACGACCTGGGCCGACGCCGATCGGCCCCACGTCGATGGGTTCGCCCGCCAGCATGTTGACGGCACCAAGGATGCGTTCCTCCGACACTGCGAGTGCAAAGAATCGCTTGCCGAACTCTTCGTATGAGATGTAGTCGTCGGGCTCAGCCACACAGACACCCTAGGGGAACCCGATCCAGATGACAGCGAAACCCAGGGTCAGTTGCGACCAAGGGCGCGGTAGGACCAACCCGCTTCGCGCCAGGCCGTCGGGTTCAGCGCGTTGCGACCGTCGAGCATCCGCTTCCCCGCAACCGTCTCGGCCAACGCCCGTGGATCGAGGTTGACGAACTCTTGCCATTCGGTCAGCAACATCACCAGATCGGCCTGCTCAGCAGCCTCTTCGGCCGACTCCATGTAGGTGAGTTGCGGTTGCTTGGCCTTCGCATTGGCGATGGCATGCGGATCGGCCACACAAACCACGGCACCCTGGACCTGAAGCTGGGCGGCGACGTCGAGCGCCGGCGAATCCCGCACGTCGTCGCTGTTGGGCTTGAACGAAGCGCCCAGAACGGCGATGCGTTTGCCTTCGAGTGACCCACCCAGTTCTTCGCGGGCGAGGGTGACCATGCGTATGCGTCGGCGTGTATTGATCGCGTCGACTTCGTGAAGGAATGCCAACGTCTGGTCTGCGCCGAGTTCTCCCGCGCGAGCCATGAAGGCGCGGATGTCCTTGGGCAGGCATCCGCCGCCGAAGCCGAGACCGGCGTTGAGGAACTTCCGGCCGATCCGATCGTCGTGACCGATGGCGTCGGCCAGTTCGGTCACGTCCGCTCCGGTCACTTCGCACAATTCGGCCATGGCATTGATGAACGAGATCTTGGTGGCAAGGAATGAGTTGGCGGCAACCTTGACGAGTTGAGCCGTCGCGTAGTCGGTCACGACCAGGGGCGTGTTCTCGGCAAGGGGCGCCGCATAGACCTCGTTGAGGATCGAGGTGACCCTGCCGCCGTCGATGCCCTTGGGGACTCCATAGACGAGCCGATCCGGGTGCAAAGTGTCCTGAACAGCAAATCCTTCGCGCAGGAACTCCGGATTCCAGACCAACGAAGTGCCGGGAGAATCCTCCTCGAGTTTCGACGCGAGTCGCTCGGCAGTTCCCACCGGGACGGTCGACTTGCCGACGACAAGCGATCCCGGTTTCAAGTACGGGAGCAGATTGACAAAGGCTTCATCGACATACGTCAGGTCGGCCGCGAACTCGCCGGTTCGCTGCGGAGTCCCCACGCATACGAAATGAACGTCACTGTCGGCGACGGCACTGATGTCAGTGGTGAATGTCAGTCGACCCGTGGCCGTTGCTTCTGCCAGGAGTTCGGGCAACCCGGGCTCGAAGAACGGAGCCTCAGCCCTGGACAAGGTGGCGACCTTGTCGGCTTCAACGTCGACGCCGATGACCTCGTGACCGAGCTTTGCCATGCATGCAGCATGGACAGCGCCGAGATACCCACAGCCAATTACCGAAATACGCACCCGGCAAGGGTATCGGGGCGTTTTTTTGCCGGGGTTGGAGGTGCCTCAGTCCGAGCCGCGCACCTGGGCGAGGTAGACGAGCGCCGCGACCGTGCCGGCCAGGTTGAACAAACCAAGCGGGCCCCAG
>JBDSQP010000265.1:0-4704 GCA_039929755.1 Aeromicrobium sp.
TCGACAAGATGCAGCGCGAGGCCGAGGCCAAGGAGGATCATCCAGGTTTGCTTGGGGAGAGTGTCGATGGCCCGAAATTGCGACTCTTTGCGTGTCAGGCAGTCAATGAGGGCAAATGCCTTGACCACGAACAGCACGATCGAGATGAGCAGCATGATGCCGTTTTGGACGGCGAAGAGGTCAAACACGTGCCAACACTATCGGCGCGGGAGTGAGAAAACCGGGCCCCGTCCGAAGACGAGACCCGGTTGACGTATTTAGCTTCAGGCCTTTTTGGCAGGAGCCTTCTTGGCAGGAGCCTTTTTGGCGGCAGGCTTCTTGGCGGCAGGCTTCGCAGCAGGAGCCTTCTTGGCAACCTTGTTGACGGTGGCCTTGGCTTCAGCAACGAACTCTTCGCCCTTGGCCTTGACGTCGGCAACGAGCTCTTCGCCCTTTACCTTGACGTCGTCAGCAAGAACTTCAGCCTTGACCTTGAGGTCAGCGGCAGCCTTCTGAGCGTCAGCCTTGACGTCGTCAACCTTGAGGCCCTTGGCCTTGGCGACGAGCTCTTCGCCCTTCTTGGTCAGGTCAGCGTAAGCGCTGGTGGCCTGGCCGAGAGTGGTCTGCGCGAAGGTCGTGGCCTGCTTCTTCAGGTCCGAAACGTCAACCTTCTTGAAGGACGTCGGGAGACCCTTGACGTCTTCGACGATTGACTTGACCTGGGCGTTGATTGATTCAGTGATAGTCATTTTTTCTCCGTATTTGCTTCGTTGATTACAGCGGAAAGATCTTCGGATTTGGCGGCGTCGTTGCCGACAAAGGATCGATAGATGTCGAGCAAAGCGTTCTTTTGCCGTTCCGTCAGCAGCGGGTCGAGGCCGATCGCATCCTCAACCATGCGGGTTCTTGATTCATCGAGATCGAGAATCCCTGCGCGGACATAGAGCGACTCAGCGGAAATCCGTAGTGCCTTTGCGATCTGCTGCAAGACTTCCGCCGACGGGCGACGCAGGCCGCGTTCGATCTGGCTGAGATAGGGATTGGAAACATCCGCTTGCTCGGACAGTTGACGAAGCGACATTTGCGCCAGGCGCCGTTGCTCACGCAAGTACTCGCCGAGTGCTTCGGCGGTCTTGTTGATGCTCAACTTTGCCATGTCTAGAGTCTGCTTGCATTTGCTAACTTTTGCAAGCAAAACAGGTGCGACCTGCGTCACATCAAGGTGTTTGACCTGCTAAAACGTGGCCCTGATCGTACCCACGGGCTTGCCGCCACCGAGGATCACGGGCTCCTCCAAGAGGAGCGGATGCTGGTAGCCGGCGAGTGTCAGAGCCTTTGCCATGACAACCGGCCGGGCGCGGTCCGCGCCGTCGTCGATCTTGAGCGCGAACGCATTGCCATCGGGCATCGCGAGGACATAGACACTCTCGGCACCAGACTTCGCAATCGCTCCGGGGAATGCCTTCATCAGAAACATTTCGTCGCGGGTCGTGCCGCTGACGTACTCGGGCGAGGCAACCATCGCCGCTGCCAGGCGCCGCTCCGGAGACCCTTCCGGAGCCTGAATGATGGCCCCGAATGCCCGGGCGAGCCGCGACAGTGACGTCGCCAGCAACGGTGCCCCACAACCATCGGTGCCCACCGCGGACGGGGTAGCACCCGTCATGTCCGCGAACGTTTCGTCGATGGCTTGTTGCACCGGATGCTCCGGCGACAAGTACGTGTCGGTCGGCCATCCGTTCGTCACGCACGTAAGCAACATCGCGGCGTGTTTGCCCGAGCAATCCATATAGATGGGGGCGCGATCGCCATTTGACCGAAGATATTCGGCGTATGTGTGAGGGTCGAGTGGGTAACTGGGCGGAGTCTGAAGCGCCGACTCGTCGAGACCGGCGCGCGCCAGGATCTCGCGCACACCCTCGATGTGGAATGGCTCCCCCGAGTGGCTTGCCGAGGACAAGGCGAGCAGCCGTCCGTCCAATGGCAGGCCGGCCCGAAGCATGCCCAGCGCCTGCAGCGGTTTGTTGGACGACCGGGGAAATATGACCATGTCGGGATCCCCGACCGACCACACCGCATCCCCACCTGGATCGACGCGAACGACAGCGCCGCGGTGATGGCCTTCGACGAAGCCCGAGCGAACGATCTCAGCGAGTACTTCCACGCGCTCACCCTACGACGTCACCGACGGTCGAGAACTTTCGCGAACCCCTAAACTCTCGCCATGCGCAAAGTTCTGGTGACTGGTGGAGCCGGCTTCATAGGATCCAACTTCGTACACCACCTGGTCGCCCATTCAGATCTTGTCGTGACGGTGCTCGACAAACTCACCTATGCCGGCGATCGGGCTTGCCTCGACGGTCTCCCCGCGAATCGGGTAACTCTTGTCGTGGGCGACGTTTGCAACCCCGTGCTGGTTGACACGCTGGTCGCCGAGACCGATGCAGTCGTTCACTACGCCGCCGAGTCTCACAACGACAACTCCCTTGAAGATCCCTCCCCATTTGTGCAGACCAACCTGGTTGGCACGTTCACTCTTCTCGAGGCCGTACGTAAACACGAAAAGCGCTTTCATCACATCTCGACGGACGAGGTGTTCGGCGATCTCGAGTTGGACGATCCCGAACGGTTCACCGAGAACACGCCGTACAACCCGTCAAGCCCATACTCGTCGACAAAAGCGGGCTCGGATCTTCTGGTTCGGGCGTGGCATCGGTCCTTCGAGCTTCGGGCCACGATCAGCAACTGCTCAAACAACTACGGCCCGTATCAGCACGTAGAAAAATTCATTCCCCGACAGATCACCAACCTCATTGATGGCGTTCGTCCAAGGCTCTACGGCGAAGGCCTCAATGTTCGCGACTGGATTCATGCGAATGACCACAGTTCGGCCGTCCACACCATCCTCGAGAAAGGTCGTGCCGGGGAGTCCTATCTGATCGGGGCCAATGGCGAAAGAAGCAACCAGAAGGTCGTGGAATCGATACTTGGATGCTTCGGCCGCCCCCTCGACGACTACGACCACGTCAAAGACCGTCCCGGACACGATTTGCGTTACGCGATCGACGCAGACAAGCTCCACAAGCAGCTCGGCTGGTTGCCGCGGTATGCCGACTTCGAGGCCGGACTCAGCGCAACAATCGATTGGTATCGCGCCAACGAAGCGTGGTGGCGGCCCCAGAAGGCCAGCGCCGAAATGAACTTCCACAGGCGGAGCCAGTAGTGACTGAACTCGGTTCGGGCATGACTGTTGGACGCTAGGCTTTGCCGGTGAACACCACCCCGGATCGCATGACATTTCACGCCATCATTCCCGCCGGCGGTGCCGGCACTCGGTTGTGGCCGCTCTCCCGTTCGACCAATCCGAAGTTTCTTCTCGGCCTGACGGATTCCGGCCGAAGTCTGATCCAGCAGACTTGGGATCGACTCGTGCCGTTCGTCGACGCAGCCAACATTCATGTCGTCAGTGGGACAGGGCATGCCGATGCGATCGCGGCCCAACTGCCCGAACTCGTCAACCTCATCGTCGAGCCTTCCCCACGCGACTCAATGGCCGCCATCGGCCTCGCTGCCGCGGTGATCTGTCGACACGATCCCCAGGCGATCATCGGCTCCTTCGCGGCCGATCACGTCATCAACGACAATGCGCAGTTCGCGGCCGACGTGACGCAAGCGATCGCGGTCGCCCGCACCGGCAAGATCTGCACGATCGGTATCACACCAGACGAACCGTCGACCGCCTTCGGGTATGTCGAAGCCGGCGAATCCCTCAACCTTGCTGAGGCACCCGATGCCAGCGCGGTGGCCCGATTCGTCGAGAAGCCCGACGCTGCCACCGCCGAACGGTATGTCTCTGGCGGCGGTTTCCTCTGGAACGCCGGCATGTTCATCACTCGCGCGGACGTCATCCTCGGCCACCTTGCAGAACTCCAACCAGAAATGCACAAAGGCCTCACGGCCATTGCCGAGTCATGGGATGGCGACAGCCGTCAACAAGTGCTCGAAGCCATCTGGCCGACGCTGGACAAGATCGCCATCGACCATGCCATAGCCGAGCCAGTTGCCGACCGCGGTGGCGTCGCGGTTGTCCCCGGTCGATTCGACTGGACCGACCTCGGCGACTTCGCGGCGCTCGCTGGCCTCCACACGGACCCTAATGACGACACTGTGTTCATCGATGCCGACGGCTATGTCCATGCGCCCGAAGGCAAGGCGGTGACCGTGATCGGAATCCCCGATGTCGTCGTCGTGGACACCGGCGACGCTTTGCTCATCACAACACGGGAGAACGCGCAACGGGTCAAGGAAGCGCCCGCCGCGTGGAAGGACCGCGGCCGCGACGACCTGGTTTAGACGGCCAGCAACCTTTCGGAATCGAAGCGGGAAGCGCACCACCATCGGCACCCTGCTCGTCACACCTCGCGTCGCACCAATTCATCAACACTCATTCATCACGAAGAGCATGGGAAGCCTGAGTGCCGTCATCCCGAATGTCATGGAGAACACTTTTCACATGCTGGGCATTCGGCCGTAATTCACCCTTAACGGGCTTACGATCTAATGAGCCCACGATCTACTTTGCACATGACCCGCCCCGGCCACTCCTGTGAGGCCGCCAATGATCGACGGACCCGGAGGTCGCCAGAGTGACCGAACGACTGGAAGACCCACTTAAGCCGCCTCGTGCCACGGTGATCAACACGCCGGAAAGCCTCAACCCCGAAC
>JBDSQP010000266.1:0-2503 GCA_039929755.1 Aeromicrobium sp.
CCAGACCGGAGCCGCCCCCAAACGGAGGAATCATGCAAAGCAGCAACCCCGTCTTTGCCCGAAGCGACAACTTCAACGGCAAGGCCAGTTCACCTGTCCGCACCGACCCGTCGCAATGGCAGATCGACCTGAACGGCGGCGGACCCCCGCAGTCGTCCACTGGCGATCGTCGTATGACGCTCGACTCGGTCGTCGAAAAGACCGGCCTCACGCTGGGTCTGCTCACGGTCGCCGCCGCCTTCGCGTGGTTCTACATCGGTGATATCGACACCGAGGGAGCGCTCAACAAGGCTTTTGCCTTCGCCATGGGTGGTGCGCTCGTCGGCTTTGTTCTCTCGATGGTCAACTCCTTCAAGAAGGCCGTCAGCCCTCCGCTCGTGCTGGCGTTCGCCGTCGTCGAGGGCGTCTTCGTCGGCGCATTCTCCAAGATTGTCTCGAACTATGTCGGCGATCCGTCCATCGTCTTCCAGGCAGTTCTCGCAACGATGGTTGCCTTCGGTGGCACGCTGTTCGCCTACAAGTTCTTCAACATCCAGGTGACCGACAAGTTCCGCAAGGTCGTCACCATCGCGATGTTCAGCTTCGTCGGCGTCATGCTCCTCAACTTTGTGCTGAGCCTCACCGGTGTCCTTAAGTCGGGCGGACTCCAGGGCTTCACACCGCTTGGCGGACTTGTTTCGGCTGTCGCCATCGTGCTTGCCGTGTTTATGCTGATTCTCGACTTCGACTACGTAGAGCGCGGCGTTGCCGCCGGCATCCCGGAGAAGGAGTCGTGGCGCGCAGCCTTCGGCCTGACCGTCACCCTCGTGTGGCTGTACATCGAAATCCTGCGCCTCCTCGCGATCCTGCGAGGCGACAACTAACACCGCTAGTTAGGGACGTATGACCTGCGCCTCCTCGCGATCCTGCGAGGCGACAACTAACACCGCTAGTTAGGGACGTATGACCTGCGCCTGCGGCGCGCTAGACGTATGACCTGCGCCTGCGGCGCAACGTGGCCCAGCGGCCGGTTTGGACAAGTTCCGTACCGGCGTGCTGGGCCGCTTGCGTTGCGGCTTCCTCCACCGGGAGCATGTCGCGCGGTGCCTCGGCAACCATTGGTTCCGCAACGTCGGTGGCATAGGAGGCGTCGAGGTTCTTGTCCCGCAGCGCTGCCGCGAGTGATGGTATGACAACCGAGACCATATGGGCATAGCCGGTCTCGGAGGGGTGGAAGTGATCCTCGCCGAACATGACGTCCGCGCGCGATGCGAATACGTGACCGAGCAAGCCGCCAAGTGAGACGGCGCGACCGCCGGCACCCAGGGTCGCGATCGCCTGCTTGGCTGCAAGGCGGCGGCTCCAGCTGCGAGCGACCCTGCGCAAAGGTTGGGGCAAAGGCTGAACGGTGCCCAGATCGGGACACGTACCCACGACGACTTCGCAACCCGCTTGCTTCAATCGCAGAACCGCTTCGGCAAGGATTCGAGCCGACTCCGATGGCCAGATCCGGTTGGTCACGTCGTTCACGCCGACGATGATCAGGGCGATGTCAGGCTTCGACTCGAGCCCGATCGTGATTTGCGCATCCAATTCCGAGGACTGGGCTCCGACGACGGCAACGCTAGTGACCTGCACGGGACAATCGAGCAAGTGCGAGAGTCCGATGCCGATCATGCCCGGGGGAGTCGAATCGAGCGTTGTCATGCCGTAGCCGACGGCCGCAGAGTCGCCGAGGATCAGGCACGAGACAGGATCGCCGGGGAGGTCGTCGCCGAAAATCGTGTCCGGCAGCGGCGGACGTGCGTCGGTAGTGCCGATGGCGCGCCTCGCGAAGAAGCCCTCGCCCAGCAGCAGGCCGTAGACGGACGAGGCGACGGCGCCGCTTCCGAGCAGCGCCGTTGCGGCAATTTTCCGAGACTTGGCCATACCTTGAGTGTAATTTCCCCATCCAACAGTTTTGACCGCGACATCGGGAGTGTCGCCCACGCTCATTAGGATCAGATCGTGCCTGAATTCCTCCCCAACCTTCGCGACATCGGCGGCATTCCTACTGCCGATGGAGCCGTCGTCAAACACCACATGGTCTTGCGAAGCGCCATGCCGGTTTACGGCGACATTGTCGAAGCGCCGATCTCGTGGCCGCCCCGCCTCGTCATCGACTTGCGTTCGCCGGGAGAGACGGAGACCGAACACCCGCTGGTCGCGACGGGGGCACGTGTTGTGAACGTTCCACTTCTGAGTGCATTGAAGCCGGGCTCTGCGCCGGCCGGGGACCTCGCCGCCCTCTACCGCGTGATGGTCGAGTTCGCCGACCACCGACTCCTCGACCTCGTACGCGAAGTCAGCCGGTCCGACGGCCCCACCCTCATTCACTGCGCGGCCGGCAAGGACCGCACCGGAGTGTCCGTGGCGCTGTTGCTGAGACTGCTCGGCGTCGAACGTGAGCATGTTGTTGCCGATTACCTCGAAAGCTCCAAAGCCGAAGCGGCCATTTCCGCCCGCCTCGGTTTGCTGCCGGTCA
>JBDSQP010000267.1:0-10631 GCA_039929755.1 Aeromicrobium sp.
GCTGTGGGCGCGCGTAGCCAGAGTGAGACGTGGGCGGGGTGCATCGTTTTGGCGACAACGGCGCGGAGTTCGGTGCCGATGTCACCCAGGTCTACTTCGTTGCGCACTCGGGTGCCGAATGCCTCGAGGGTGCGTGTGGCGTCGTACTTGTGGCGGAAGAAGCGGCGGTCGACCCCGCCTTGGATGGCGGCTCGCAAAGGACGGAAGAGCGCAGCGACCGCGAGCGTCGATCCGGCCACAGAAAGTGAGGATCCGCCGGTGGCCGAGCCGAGAAGGAGTTGGAGCAGGAGCACGCTGCCTAGGTAGGTGCCGATGAGCAGCGCCGTGAGTCCGACGTAGACGAGGGCTCGGTTGACGACCACGTCGAGTGCTCCGTAGAAGATCACTCCGATTGCGATCGCGACGAATACCAGGACGAAGAAGATATCGCTGATCCACTCCATCGAGCCGGGTATGGCGAACGTCAGGAGTATGTCGGCCGAGACGGTGATCAGCAGCCACAAAAGCGCCATCCGCTCGACTTGGTTGCGTGCTGCCCGCACCACTGCGTCGACGACGATGCCGAGCAGGCCAACCAACGCGAGCGCGGCTCCGACGAGGGCACAAGCAGCCGAGGTATGGCCTGGTAGCTCCAAAACCGGATTGAGGCCGATCACGGCGTCGGAAATGGACGCGCTCGACGTCCAGTATCCGACCCACATCAGGCCGAGCCCGACGATGACAGTCCGGTCGAATCGGCGAGGCCATCGGCCGGTGATGCGTCCGCTGGGATAGCGGACGAGCACCAGTGTCGGTGGGATAAACAAAGCAATGAACCACGTCGTCTGAAACGAAAGGACGAGCCTGCCCAGCGGCAACCCGTCCTTGGGGACGACGAGCGCGTGCGAACCGTAGGCCTCGGCGGCAAGTGATACCGCTCCCGCGAGGGCGGATCCGGCGATCAGCCAGCCGATTGGGTTACGTGGCCGCGCCCACGCCAGGGCCAGCCCGATCGTCACGGCCGCCACAGCAGCGACGGCCAATATCGGGGTCAGAACGAACGGTTTTGTCAGACCTGGTTGGTCATCCAGCCCGTTTGCGAACACGAAATAGCAAATGTCGAGGGCCACGACGAGCGCGAACAGGCCGACCGCCGCACTGCGGAGTCTCAGTTCTCTCGAGGTCATCGAGGTCATGAAAACAGAATCGCCCATGAGCGTCCGGTTTACGTTACGAACGCCAAATCGTTACGAAACGGGGCCACGCGAGGTTATCGTGGCGCGTATGTCGCTGGAGATCACGTTGCTCGGCTCGCCGCGCGTCATGCGCGATGGTGTGCTTGTTGCGTTCGAGACGCGCAAGGCCATGGCCTTGCTCGCGCATTTGGTGATGGTGGAACATCCGCGACCGCGCGAGGCATTGTGCGAGCTGCTGTATCCGGGCCACGATCCCGATCGCGCACGCGGTGCATTGCGTCGCACGCTCTCCACCCTTCGGACCGGAATCGGCGCCGAGTGGCTCGACACAGAACATGACAGAATCTCCCTTCGCCGAGGGCCCGGCCTGGCCGTGGACGTCGAACGATTCCGAACGCTCGCGGCCGACAAGGCATCACCGCAGAGTCTCGAAGACGCCGTGGCGCTGTTCGCGGGCGGCTTCCTTGAGGGATTCTCCCTGCGGGACAGTGCCGAGTTCGACGACTGGCAGCTGGACGTCGCAGCTGTCCTGGAGCGCGAGCTGGCGTCGGCTCTGGGCCGACTTGTCGCGCACCTCGTCGGACGGCAGGACTTCGGGCAGGCCATCCCGAGCGCGCGTCGCTGGCTGGGGCTCGATCCCCTTCACGAGCCAGCCCAGCGGGAGCTCATTCGGCTGTATGCGTGGAATGGCGACCGCGCCGCGGCGATCGAGCAGTACCGCTCCTGCGTGCGGACGTTGAGCGAGGAACTCGGAGTCGCACCTCTTGCGGAAACCGCGGCCCTCTTTGAGCAAATCAGCGACGGAACGGTGGCGCCCCCCGCGCGACGAGAGGATCCCTTGAAGCGGCCAAGACCCACACGGCGGGAGGCGCCAAGCGAGCTTCCGTTCGTGGGAAGAGTGCGGGAACTCCCCGCACTCTTCGATGCCTACGTCGGCGCACGATCCAACGGTGGCCTGGCGGTGATCGAGGGAGAAGCCGGAATCGGGAAGACGCGCTTGGCCGATGAGCTGGTCAAGAGAGTTCGAGGAAGCGGCGGCGTCGTGCTGGCCGCTCGCTGCCACGACGACGAGGTGGGCCTCCCGTACGGACCAGTGGTCGAGCTACTGCGCGAAGCTATGCGAATAGTCGAGCCCGACGACTGGGCTCAACGGGTGCCCGGGCGTCACCTCGTCGACGCGTCGTTGCTGCTTCCCGGGCTCGCGGACCTGAGAGCTGGCCTTCCCGATCCGCTTCCCTTTGACGGCCCAGGCGCGCAGGTGCGGCTGTTCGAGGCGATAGCTTCGGTGATCTCGTCGGCCTGTCAGGGCGCCGAACCTGCGGTCGTCCTCCTCGATGATGCTCACGCCGCCGACGAGGCGACGCTCGATGCGATTACCTACCTCGGGCGCAGGCTCGAGGGTAGATCAATTCTGCTTGTCCTGAATTGGCGGAGTGAAGCCGTGCCCCCCGGACACCGGCTTCGCCGTCTGGCCGTCGATCTGGCGCGGGCGGGAAATGCCACCATCCTGAGCCCTGCCAGGCTGGACGAAAGCGAAGTCGCCCACCTCGTCCGGTCCGCGCATTCGGACGGTAAGGGACCCGAGTTCGAACGGCGCGTATTTCTCGAGAGTGAAGGTCTCCCACTTTTCGTGGCCGAGTATCTCGCTGCGATCCCGGCTGGTGGGGGGGCGGCAGGGGGAACGTTGACCATGGAGCTTCAGGGTCTCTTCGATCGGCGCCTTGAGGGACTCGGAGAAGCGACCAGCCAGGTGCTCGGCGCCGCGGCAGCGATCGGCCGGTCGTTCGACATCGACATCTTGCGCAATGCGAGCGGGCGGAGCGACGAGGAGTCCGTCACAGCCCTTGAGGAGCTGGTGGCGCGCGGCGTCATACGGGAGTCTTCAAGTTCGGAGTCCGTCTACGATTTCTCACATTCGAAGCTTCGCGAGCTCGTGTATGACCGAACGGGCCTTGCTCGTCGCCGACTGTTGCACGGGCGTATCGCCGCTGTCATCGGCGGCGCGCATCGCGGGGGTCAGACCGCCGGGCTCGTGGCCGCGCATTTGCGTCTGGCCGGAGATCAGATGGGTGCTGCTGAGCAGCATCGCCTCGCCGCGGAGCAGGCGGTGTCTGTCAATGCCCATGCTGACGCGCTTGAGCATCTTGAGGCGGCACTGG
Organism: Aeromicrobium sp.; assembly: GCA_039929755.1. GTDB lineage: Bacteria > Actinomycetota > Actinomycetes > Propionibacteriales > Nocardioidaceae > JACMOZ01. The sequence continues at coordinate 3,335 of JBDSQP010000267.1, forward strand.
CCCTGGGCTATCCCGACGCCGCTGCAGCGCACGAGCGGATCGGCGACCTGCGCACGCTCCTCGGCGACTACGGCGGCGCGATTGCGAGTTACGAGACGGCGACCGCTTACTGCGAGCCCGACGCGCGCGCGGCGATCGAGCACAAGTCGGGCAACGTGAGTCATCGCCGCGGTGAGTGGGACCGCGCAGAGTCGCGGTTCACATCCGCCCTCGATTCGGCACCGATCGACGCAATCGGGCTACGCGCGCGAATTCAGGTCGATCTGAGTCTGACTTTGCACCATGCGGGGCAGTTCGAGCGCGCGGCAGTGCTCGCGCGTGAAGCTCTTGCGCTGGCCCAAACTGCCGACGACCCGAGGGCACAAGCGCAAGCACACAACATGCTCGGCGTGATCGCGCGCAGTCACGGAGACCCGAAGGGTGCTCTCGAGCACCTGAAGCGAAGCCTCGAGCTGGCGCTCGAGCTCAGTGACGGCCCGGCAGAGGCGGCAGCGCTCAACAACCTCGCACTCGTCGAACGCGACGCACACGCGATTCCCACAGCGCTTGAGCTCACAGAGCGAGCGCTGACGATATGCGCGAACTACGGGGACCGCCACCGCGAAGCGGCGCTCGAGAACAACCTCGCGGACCTGCACCATGCTGCGGGCAACGAGACCGCATCCATGGCGCATCTGAAGCGAGCCGTCGCCATCTTCAGCGAAGTCGGCGCGGATGAGGCTACGCGCCTCCCGGAAATTTGGAAGCTCGTCAGTTGGTGAGCAGTCCCGTTGGTGGCTCACTCGCCGATATCGGTGCCCTGTGCACGGACTTTCGATCTGCAATGATGCGGCGGTGAACGTGACACGCGGTGCGACGATGACCGCCGCACACCGGGACCGCCTGCGTGCTGCTGGCGTCGACGCGGATTCCCTCGGAGCGACCACCTGGCGGGTCGTGACCGAACCGTTTCCCGAATGGTGGCATGACGATGGCAACGCGCTCTATCTGGCTGATGGTGCAAGCCTTCCCGACCGTATATACGAGTCGCTCAGCACCTATCGGGTGCACGACGTCCTGCTGGCGATCGGTTCGCCGATGATCTGGCTGCACTCCTTGTCGGTGGGTGGCGACGGTGCCACGGTCTTCATCGACCAGGACTGCAAGTTGACCGCTGGCGACCTCTACTGCGGCGCCGAGTCACGAATCGTGCTCCATGGGCCTGTGACGGCGACACGGAGTGCGATTGTCGATGCGCGCAACGGTGGCAGTGTGGTGGCCGAGCCAGACCAGCTCTGGGCCGCCAACGTCTACATCGCGACCGACGACATGCACCGTCTCGAGGACCGCACGACCGGTGAGCGTCTCAACCCGTACGGTGCGCACATCCGGATCGGTCGCCACGTCTGGCTGGGTCGTGACGCGGTCATCACCGGTCATTCCGACGTGGGAGATGGTGCCGTGGTCGGGCAGGGGAGCCTGGTCCGTGGTCAGAAGGTCCCCCCGCACACCGCCGTGGGCGGCTCACCGGCTCGGGTGGTTCGCGAGGACATCGCGTGGCGCCACGACGACGTGCCCTGACCTCAGGGCTCACCAATGTGAGTTCTGACTTCCAGCAACTCGGGGAAGAACGTCAGGTCGAGAGCCTTCTTCAGGAAACTCACGCCGCTTGATCCCCCGGTACCCCTTTTGAAACCAATGATCCGCTCGACTGTCTTCATGTGCCGGAAGCGCCAGAGCTGGAAACTCTCCTCGACATCGACCAGTTCTTCGCACATCTCGTATGCCTGCCAGTGCGCATCCGGGTCGTCATAGATCGTCTTGAAGACCGCCACCACCTGGTCGTTGCGCTCATAGGGTTGCGTGAAATCCCGCTCGATGACGGAGGTCGGGACGTCGTATCCGCGACGGGCCAGCGATCGCAGGAACTCTTCGTACAGGCTCGGTGCCTCAAGGTCTGCGCTGAGTCCGGCTGCCAACTCAGGGTCGTGGGCGAACACCGAGATCATCTGCGGGTTCTTGTTGCCTAGCAGGAATTCGACAGTGCGATATTGCGGTGATTGGAAGCCCGAAGCCTTGCCGAGTTTGTCGCGGAACTGGACGTATTCGATCGGTGTCAGGGTTTCGAGCACGGACCATTGCTCGAACATCTGACGTTGGATCGCCTTGACCCGCGCCAGCCGTTTGAGCGCGGGCGGAACGTCTTCGACGGCAATCAGCGACATTGCGGAGCGCAGCTCGTGGATCAGTTGCTTGAGCCAGAGTTCGGTCACCTGGTGCTGAATGATGAAGAGCATCTCGTCGTGGTGATCGGACACAGGTCGTTGTGCGGCGAGAAGGGTCGGCAACTGCAGATAGCTCGCGTACGTCATCTCGTCGCGCAGATCGGTGGCGACGCCCTCTTCGATCGGCCGGAAGGTCTCGTTCATGGCCCCACCGTATGTTGCAGGCGTACTACGACGGCAACTCGACTGCTTCGAGCGCGAACAGCAGACTGCCGATCGCCGAAGACTGATCGCCGAGGGCTGCCCGCTCGATGTGCACGGCCTTGGCAACGGTCTCGAGGGCGTGGCGCCGTATTCCGTTGCGAACGCCGTCGAGCAAGAGGTCTCCGGCGGCAATCATGTCGCCGCCGATGACGAGGAGTTCAAGGCCGAGGACGTTGGCGAGCACGGCGGCGGCTCGACCGAGGTATCGGCCGGCGTCTTCGATGAGGCGCTGCGCCCCCGTGTCGCCGTCGAGTGCGAGCGCGATTAATTCGGCGGTCGTGATGCCGGGTTGGCGGGCAGAAAATTGCGAAATAAGTGCGTCGGCTCCGACATAGGCCTCGAGGCAACCGCGGCTCCCGCAACGGCACAGGGGACCGTTGGTGTCCATGGTCAGGTGCCCAATCTCCCCCGCCGTGCCGAGCCCGCCCCGGAAGACTTTGCCATCAAGGATCAGTCCGCAACCGACGCCTGAAGAGATCTTGAGATAGGCCATCGAGGAACGGCCGATGCCCGCTCCGAAGATCGACTCGGCGAGAGCTCCGAGATTGGCGTCGTTGTCGACGAGGGTCGGTACACCGAAAGCCGCGCGGGCCGCAACGGCCGCGTTGACGCCAACCCAACCGGGCAAAATCGAGCCGGAATCAAGGGTTCCGTCGTTGCTGATCGGGGCAGGCAACCCCATCCCGACGGCGCGCAGGACCGAACGGTCGACCCCTTGACCTTCGAGAAGAGTGTCGAGAAGTTCACCCGCGAGCTCGAGCCCCTCTGCGTGATCGTGGTCGTTGGCGAGGGGGCGGGAGATGGTCCCCAGGACGTCTCCGGAGAGGTCTCCAAGGGCAATCTGCATGTGTGTATGGCCGAAGTCGACGCCGGCCACGAGTCCGGCCCCGCGGGCGATCTTGATGATGGCACCGCGACGTCCCGAGCCACTTTCGAATTCGAGGAATCCTGCGGCCGAGAGTTCCTTGACGATGTTGGAAACCGTCGCGGGCGCCAGTTCGGTGGCGCGGGAGATCTCGGCCTGACTGAGTTCCGATTCGGGGGCGGCACGCAGGGCCTCGACAACACGGCGCTGATTTGCCGTACGAAGAGATGCGGTGGACCCCGGCGCGGACATACGGACACATTAGGCGCAGAACCCCTGTAGCCGTCAAGACATAGGCACAAATGAGTGAAAATTACGAAATGGAGACTTTTTGTGTTCAACACTTGACGATAACGCTTGTGACGTACAACACTGTCAGGCAACGATCGGCGCGCATCCCGCGTCGCTGCCCCTGGAGGAAATGTGAAGAAGATTGCACGCGCAGCCATTGTGGTTATCGCTGCCGGTACTGCCCTTGCGGGGCTTTCCGCTTGCGGTTCCAGCAGCGATAACAAAGGCGACTCGGGCTCGAAGGGCAAGACGATTGCCCTCCTGCTCCCCGAAACCAAGACGACCCGCTATGAAGCGTTCGACAAGCCGCTGTTCGAAGCCAAGGTCAAGGAACTCTGTCCTTCCTGCAAGGTCAACTACCTGAATGCCGACCAGGATGCATCCAAGCAGCAGCAGCAGGCACAGTCGGCCATCACCAACGGCGCCTCGGTCCTCGTCCTCGACCCGGTTGATGGCAAAGCCGCTGCCGGTGTCGTCAAGTCCGCACAGTCCTCGAAGATCCCGGTCATCGCTTACGACCGCTTCGTAGACGGTGCCGACTACTACCTGTCGTTCAACAACGAAAAGGTTGGCGAACTGCAGGCCACTTCGCTCGTCGAGGCCACCGGAGGCAAAGGACAGATCCTTATGCTCAACGGTGCACCGACCGATCCCAACGCGGCACAGTTCAAGAAGGGCGCTCACAAGGTTCTCGATGCCAGCGGCCTCAAGATCGCTGCCGAATATGACAACCCGGACTGGAGCCCGGACAACGCTCAGAAGTTCACGAGCAGCCAGCTCAACAACGTCGACGCCAAGGATGTTGCCGGTGTCTATGCCGCCAACGACGGTCAGGCCGGTGGCGTCATCGCCGCCCTCCGCTCGGCCGGTTTGACGAAGTTCCCGCCGGTCACCGGTCAGGATGCCGAACTCGCTGCGATCCAGCGAATCGTCAAGGGTGACCAGTACATGACGATCTACAAGTCGATCAACACCGAGGCCAACAAGGCCGCCGAGGTTGCCGTCAACATCGTCACCGACAAGACCGTCTCCGGTACGACGGACTTCGAAGGCGTCAAGTCATTCATCTTCGACCCGGTGGTCGTCAAGAAGGACAACGTCAAGGACACAGTGATCAAGGACGGCTTCTACAAGGCCGCCGACATCTGCACAACTGATTACGCCGCAGCTTGCAAGGCGGCCGGTATCAGCTAGAACACCACGGCCGAATGGGGGCGAGGACCTTCTCGCCCCCATTCGGCTTTGTTCCGTCCACGACGCACATTCTGGATTAAGGTCTCAACATGGTCACTGCCAATGCACCGGTGCTCACGCTCACCGGAATCGGAAAGCGATTTGGCGCCGTCCAGGCGCTGCAGGACGTTTCGATCGAGGTCAGCCCCGGCGAAGTCGTCGCACTCGTAGGAGACAACGGCGCCGGCAAATCGACGCTCGTCAAGATCATGGCCGGCGTCTATCAGGCCGACGAAGGTCAGATGGTGTTCGACGGCAAGTCGGTCAGCGTCAATGGACCAAAGCAGGCGCAGGCCCTTGGCATTGCGACTGTGTTCCAGGACCTCGCCTTGTGCGACAACCTCGACGTAGTCGCCAATCTCTATCTCGGTCAAGAACTATCCGGTGGCGGCACCCTCAATGAGGTTGAGATGGAAAAGCAGAGTTGGGCACTGCTGCGCCAACTCTCGGCCAAGATCCCCTCTGTACGCATTCCGATCGCCTCGCTCTCCGGAGGTCAGCGCCAGACGGTGGCAATCGCCCGCAGCCTCGTCGGCAACCCCAAGGTTGTGATGCTTGACGAACCCACCGCGGCGCTTGGCGTCGCGCAAACGGCTGAGGTCCTCAACCTCGTCGAACGCTTGCGCAGTCGGGGCCTCGGTGTCGTACTCATTAGCCACAACATGGCCGACGTGCAAGCTGTGGCAGACCGTATCTACGTGCTGCGACTCGGCAAGAACGGCGCCGAGTTCAAGATCGGCGATGTCTCGACCGAACAGTTGGTGGCCGCCATCACTGGCGCCTCGGACAACGTCGTAACCCAGCGAGCCCAGCGTGTCCACGACGAATCGGTTCTGCCCAGTGTTGACCAAAGCAGTGTTGACCAAAACAGTGTCGACCCGCAGCAAGGAGCATCGGAATGAGTACCCCCTTCGCCGACAAGGCTGACGAACGCCTGGTCGAGGATTCCTCACCGAAGGCCTTGCTACACAGTTCCCTCAACAAGCTCAAGTCCGGTGACCTGGGCATGGTTCCGGTGGTCGTCGGACTGATCGCCATCTGGATCGTGTTCCAGAGCCAGAACTCAAGGTTCCTGTCTTCGCGCAACCTCGTTGAACTCAGCCTCGATTCAGCGACGATCGGCATGATCTCGATTGGCGTAGTGCTCGTCCTGCTGCTCGGCGAGATCGACCTCTCCATCGGTTCGGTCAGCGGTGTGTCGGGCTCGATTCTCGCGGTCCTGCTCGTGTATCACGGGTGGCCGTTGGCATTGGCGATCCTCGCGGCACTCTCGGCCGGGATGGCCATCGGGGTTCTCTACGGATTGCTCTACACCCGATTCGGAGTGCCGAGCTTCGTCATCACGCTCGCGGGTCTGCTCGCGTTCCTGGGCCTCCAACTCATGGTTCTTGGCAAGAATGGCACGGTCAACCTCCCGGTCAATTCCTCATTGATCGACTTCGCGAGTTTCAAGTTCTTGTCGCCCACCGCGTCATACATCCTCGCGGCGGTCGCCGGAGCGCTCTATTTCCTGTTCCGTGCTCGGACGATCCGCCAGCGTGTCGCGGCCAATCTTTCGGGACCGTCGATCCGCAGCGTCGCCATCCGCGCGGTCGTCCTCGTTGTCGCCCTGTCTTATCTCGCCTACTACCTCAACCAGGACCGTGGCATCGGCTACATGCCGCTCTTGTGGGTCCTGACAATTATTTTCGTAGATCTCCTGTTGCGCAAAACGGCCTGGGGCCGTCACGTGTTCGCCGTCGGCGGCAACGAAGAGGCCGCCCGTCGCTCGGGAATCGCGGTCAATCGCGTCTACATCTCGGTTTTCGCTTTGTGTTCGGTTTTCGCCGCGATTGGCGGAGTGTTGGCCGCCGCACGATTGCAGTCGGTCGCGCAGACAAGCGGTGGCGCCGACGTCAACCTGATGGCGATCGCCGCCGCAGTCATCGGTGGAACGAGCCTCTTCGGTGGCCGCGGTTCGACCTATGCCGCCCTGTTCGGGATGCTCGTGTTGCAGTCGATCACGAGTGGATTGAACCTGATTGGTGTCGATGCCGAGATCCGCTACATGGTGACCGGTGCGGTCCTGCTCCTCGCGGTGACGATCGACTCCCTGTCACGCCGGGCGCGAAGTCAGAGCGGTCGCGGCTGAGCCACAACGGCACGGAGTTAAGGAGTTGCGATGCCCCTGTTCGACCCGGATCAAGTGAAGGACGAACTGGCTGCAATCGCAGAAAGCCGTCAGCGACCCAGGCCGGACCCACCGTTGCGTATCTCCTCATCGGAAGAGGCATTCCACCTCGGCCTCGAGCCCAAACTCAAGGCCTACAACCGCTTCAGGCCTCCTACATTTTCATTCGGTCCTGCGCGGGCCGTCGACAAGCCCTTCCTGATCTGGGCGCTACGCAACGGCTCGCAAGGGATCAACATCGTCGACGACACCCACATCGAGTCCATGAAC
>JBDSQP010000268.1:0-5251 GCA_039929755.1 Aeromicrobium sp.
TGTCCGAGCGGCACCTGGGCACCGACGACAGCACCAACCTTCGACACGATGCCGTCGTATGGCGCCTTGAGCGCGAGCTCCATCTTCATGGCTTCCACCATGCCAAGGGTTTGGCCGGCCGTCACCGATTCTCCCTCGGCGACCGTGACTTCCAAGACCGTTCCCGGCATCGGGGACACGACCTCGGCATCGGTCGCGGCCACATGGCCCGTTCCGCGCATGGGGTCCGGGACGGTCAAGCGCCACGGCTGACCATGCCAGACGACGTCGACGCCGCCGGGATCGGCGACAAGCAGGTGACCTTCTTCTCGGTAGGCGCCTGCTCCGTGGAAGTTATTGACGAAGGAGAAGTTGTGGGCGACGCCCTGTTCGTCATTGAGCTGGACGTGGATGCCCGCATGCGGCCCGCCCATGCGCCAGGAATCGGCCGCGCCGAACGGATCCTCATCGGGCGTTGCGGCGACCCAGGCCATCAGCCTGGCTGCGGCTTCGATCGCCTCGGCCTCAATGTCGGGCTTTGTCGTGAACTCGGCCGAGGCCTCACTGTCGAGCCAGCCGGTATGGATGGCGCCGCCGGCAAACTCCTCGCTCGCGGCAAGTCGGCGAAGGAAGCCCGTGTTGGTCGTGACCCCGACGATCCCCGTGTGGTCGAGGGCGTCGACAAGCGCGTGCCTCGCGGCCTCGCGGTCGGCGCCGTGGACGATGATCTTGGCAAGCATCGGATCGTATGCGGTCGAAACCGACTGACCGCGAGAGAAGGCGTGATCAACCCTCGCGTCCTCGGGCCAGAAGACTTCGCGCGCACGACCGGCCTGAGGCAGGAATCCACGGTAGGGGTCTTCGGCGTAGATCCTGACTTCCATGGCATGACCGTGAACGTGGAGATCATCCTGCGACAGCGGCAACTCATCGCCTGCCGCCACCACAAACTGCCACTGCACCAGGTCGACGCCGGTGATCTCTTCGGTGACCGGATGTTCCACCTGCAGGCGCGTGTTCATCTCCAAGAAGAAAGCATCGTCCCCCTTAACCAGGAATTCGACCGTGCCCGCATTCGTGTAGCCGACCTGACGGCAAAGCGCGACCGACGATGAATGCAACGTGTCCCGCACTGCCTCCGAAAGGTTTGGCGCCGGCGCTTCTTCGATGACCTTTTGATGCCGCCTCTGCACCGAGCAATCGCGCTCGAACAGGTGCAGCACGTTGCCATGAGTGTCGGCTATGACCTGAACCTCGACGTGGCGGCCGCTCTCGACATACTGCTCGATCAGCAGCGTGTCGTCGCCGAACGCGGAGGCGGCTTCGCGGCGGGCGGCGGCAACGGCTTGGGCGAGTTCGCCGGCTTCACGCACGACTCGCATACCTTTGCCCCCGCCACCGGCGGCTGCTTTGACAAGCACTGGGTAGGCGTCGGCGGGCACATCCGCCCCGCCGTCGTCACGCAGGTCGTAGCGAGGGTTGACCGGGACGCCGGCCTTCTCGGCGATCGCACGGGCATGGTCCTTGCGGCCCATCGAGTCCATGACGTCTGCAGTGGGGCCGATGAAGATGAGGCCGGCAGCGGCAACGGCGCGGGGGAACTCCGAGCGCTCGGAGAGGAACCCATAACCCGGGTGTATGGCCTCGGCTCCCGAAGTGCGGGCGGCTTCGAGGATGCGTTCGATGCTGAGATAGGACTCTGCGGCCGGCGTCGGCCCGATGTGCACGGCTTCATCGGCCATCCTCACGTGCGGGGCATCGCGGTCGGCGTCTGAATAGACCGCGATACTTCGCAGCCCGGCTTCCTGACAGGCGCGGATGATCCGGACGGCAATCTCGCCGCGGTTCGCTATGAGAACTGAAGAAAACATGCCCGCTACATCCTGAAGATTCCGAAGTTGGGTTCGGGGATCGGCGCATGTGCGGCGATCTCCAGACCCATACCGAGAACCCGACGCGTATCGATCGGGTCGATGATGCCGTCATCCCACAGCCTCGCCGTCGAGTAGTAGGCCGAGCCCTGTCGCTCATACTGCTCACGGATCGGGTCCTTGAAGGCGGTTTCCTCCTCGGCCGACCATTCACCGCCCTTGCCTTCAATGCCCTCGCGCTTGACCGTGGCAAGGACCGAAGCGGCCTGCTCGCCGCCCATCACCGAGATGCGCGCATTAGGCCACATCCATAGGAAGCGCGGATCGTACGACCGCCCGCACATGCCGTAGTTGCCGGCGCCGAATGAGCCGCCTATGACGACGGTGAACTTGGGGACGACCGAGCTGGCCACCGCCGTGACGAGCTTGGCGCCGTCCTTGGCAATGCCGCGGCTTTCGTATTCGCGGCCGACCATGAAGCCGGTGATGTTCTGCAGGAAGACCAGGGGGATGCCGCGTTGGTTGGCCAACTCAATGAAGTGCGCGCCCTTGAGTGCCGACTCCGAGAAAAGGATTCCGTTGTTGGCGATGATCGCGACGGGGTAGCCCCAGATGCGGGCAAAGCCGCATACAAGGGTCTCGCCGTAGAGAGGCTTGAACTCGTGCATACGCGAACCGTCGACGACCCGGCGGATGACTTCGCGCACGTCATAGGGCGTACGGCTGTCGGTCGGTACGACGTCATACAGGCCTTCGGGGTCTTCGGCGGGCTCATCGACTTCATAACGGGCGAGGCTCGGAGGCGTCTGTCGTTCGAGGGTGCCGACGATCGAACGCACGATCTGGAGGGCATGCGCATCGTCATCGGCAAGGTGGTCGACGACTCCGGACTTACGGGCGTGCACGTCTCCACCGCCGAGGTCTTCGGCAGTGACGATCTCACCGGTCGCCGCCTTCACCAGGGGCGGGCCACCGAGGAAGATCGTCCCCTGGCCCTTGACGATGACCGACTCATCGCTCATGGCGGGGACGTAGGCGCCCCCGGCCGTGCACGAGCCCATGACCGCTGCAATCTGCGCAATCCCCTGTGCCGACATATTGGCCTGATTGAAGAAGATGCGGCCGAAATGGTGTTGGTCGGGGAAGATCTCGTCCTGCATCGGCAGGAAGGCTCCACCAGAGTCAACGAGATAGATGCAGGGCAACCGGTTCTCGGCGGCGATCGTCTGCGCACGCAAATGCTTCTTGACCGTCATCGGGTAGTACGTGCCGCCCTTGACGGTGGCATCGTTGGCGACGATCACGCATTCGCGACCTTGCACCCGGCCGATACCGGTCACGATGCTGGCACTCGGCACGGTGTAGAGGTCGTCGGGTTTGCCATACATCCCGTAGGCGGCCAACGGCGACAACTCCAGAAACGGCGAACCCGGGTCAATCAGATGGTCAACGCGATCGCGCGGTAGCAGTTTGCCGCGGGACACGTGACGATCGCGCGAGTGCTGCGAACCCCCTTGACGCACGACGGCCAGACGTTCACGAAGTTCGGCTACGAGTTCACGCATGTTCAACACGATAGCACCAGTGGTTAACACTTGTTAACCAAAATGGTCTAGGCTCACAGTGTGACCACCAACCGTGTGACCACCAAGCGTCAGCAGCAAATCCTCGACATCGCGGCGGAGCTGTTTGCCGAGCGGGGGTTTCACGGGGTCTCGGTCCATGACATCGGCGCCGCCTGTGGCATCTCCGGTCCCGCGCTCTACAAACACTTCCAGGGCAAGGACGACATTCTCGCCCAGTCCCTGATCTCGGTGAGCGAAGAGTTGGTGGCGACCGGCCGGGCTCGCGCCGAGCAGGCAACCAGTCCTGGCGCGGCGCTGAATGCCCTCATCGGCTGGCACATCGAGTTCGCCCTCGGACATCCGGCGCTCATCGTCATACAGGAACGCGAGTGGGCCAATCTCGACGCCGCGGGACGCAAGGCCGTACGCGCATTGCAGCTTTCGTACATCGACATCTGGGTCGGGACATTGCGCGAATTGAGGCCTGAGCTCGACAAGGCCGAGGCACGCGCCGCCGTCCAGGCGACATTCGGACTGCTCAACTCCACTCCGCACAGCGCACGCATCAACGAAGCGCGTATGCGCGAACTCCTCGCAACCATGGCCACCAACGCGCTGCTCAGCCCTAGACTGATCGACAACTTCTCCTAAGAGATCGGGTCGTCATGGTCGATTTTGGCAAGCTTCTGGGCTCGGTGGATCCGCGAAAACTGGCGATCGTTGTCGACTTCGTGTGGGAAAGCAAAGACGACCTGGTGGCCGCCGCGAAATTTGCGACACAACTTCCTGATCTGTTGATCACCTTGTCGACCGGTCTTGCCGAAGCGGGTGCCCAGGCGCGCGCGGCGTCTGTCGCCCTCGTGGGTGAAGACGGCAAGGGCGGCATGATGAGTTCGATGTCGATGGGGGCGGGCTCTCTTGGCGTCGTCTCAGGAACACTGGGCAAAACATCGGGGCTCATCAACAAGGCAGCCACAGAGGTGGGCAAGGTCCCGCTCATGGGTGGCCCCGCGAAGCAGCTCACAGGCGCGGCGGCCAATCTCACCGGAGCCGGCGCCGAACTTTCCGGTTTTGGCGAGGACCTGATCAACATGGCCGGTGCCCTGGCGCAAGTCGCGGCGGCGCTCGCAAAAATCGGCGAGAGCCTCGACGCTTCCGGCAAGAAGGCTCGCAGCCTCGCTACATCAGAGACGCTTTAGCACTTGGCTGCGCTCCACGCACAGGTTCGACGCTTGGCCTCTCATCGAGATGCACAGGCGCGAAGCTCTGAGCGTTTGCGAGGTCCCAATCTCGTGACCAGCCTGCGGGGGGCGCCACCAACAGTTGGCGCGGCTTGAGCCATTCGTAGAGATCGGCGTACGTCTTCGTCACGTGGGGATCGATGCGACGGAACAGCTTTCGCGGATTCAGTTGGTCGAAGGACTCCAGGCCCATCGATGCCACGATCTGCTTGGCGCTGCTGATCGTCATGGCCTGGAAATTCTGGACTCGGTACATCTTGTCCTCGACGACGAGTGCGCGTGCCCGCCATGGATCCTGAGTCGCGACCCCAACCGGACACGTATTCGTATGACACGACTGCGCCTGGATGCATCCGATCGCGAACATCATCGCCCGCGCCGCCATCGTGAAATCTGCGCCCTGGCAGATGCGCTTGACAATGTCGATGCCCGAAGCGACTTTGCCGCTAACGCCTATCTTGATGTTGTCGCGAATGCCTGAACCGACGAGCGCGTTGTGAACGAACATCAGCGCCTCGGTCAACGGCATTCCGACGTTGTCCTCGAACTCGACCGGTCCGGCCCCCGTTCCGCCCTCGGAGCCGTCGACAATGAT
>JBDSQP010000269.1:0-2135 GCA_039929755.1 Aeromicrobium sp.
GGGTCCTCGAACTCATCCACGCGTTCCGCGTGCGCGGCCACCTCATGGCCGACACCAACCCGATCGAGTTCAAGCAACGCAACCACCCCGACCTCGACACTGCGTCTCACGGGCTGACCCTGTGGGACCTCGAGCGGGAGTTCGCGACCGGCTCATTCGGCAACGGGCGACGGTTCATGCGTCTTCGCGACATTCTCGGCATCCTTCGTGATTCCTACAGCCGCACCATCGGCGTCGAATACATGTACATCAACGATCCGTCCGAACGCGCTTGGTTCCAGGAGCGCATCGAGCGTCCTCACACGAAGCCACCGCGCGAAGAGCAACTCCGTATCCTGCAGAAGCTCAACCAGGCCGAGGCCTTCGAGACATTCCTGCAGACGAAGTTCGTCGGTCAGAAGCGCTTCAGCCTCGAAGGCGGCGAGACCACGGTCCCGCTGCTCGACGAAATTTGTGAGGCCGCCGCCGCCGACAAACTCGACGAAGTATGCATCGGTATGGCGCACCGTGGCCGCCTCAATGTCCTCGTCAACATCGCTGGCAAGAGCGCCGGAGACGTGTTCCGTGAATTCGAGGGCAACATCGACCCGCGCACGGTTCAGGGCTCTGGCGACGTCAAATATCACCTTGGCGTCGAGGGCGAGTTCACCGCCGGCAACGGCGACAAGATCAAAGTGTCGGTTGCCGCAAACCCGTCGCACCTGGAGACCGTCGACCCTGTGCTCGAGGGAATCACGCGTGCCAAGCAGGACCGCCTCAACCGTGGCGAGGAGTTCCCGGTTCTTCCAGTCCTCGTTCACGGCGATGCGGCTTTCGCCGGTCAGGGCGTGGTTGCCGAGACCCTCAACCTTTCGCTGCTCCGCGGCTACCGCACCGGCGGCACGATCCACGTGATCGTCAACAATCAGGTGGGCTTCACGACTGCGCCGACCTCTTCGCGTTCGTCCACCTATTGCACCGACGTCGCCAAGATGATCCAGGCGCCGGTGTTCCACGTCAACGGCGACGATCCAGAAGCCTGCATCCGCGTCGCGCAACTCGCGTACGAGTACCGCCGCACATTCAACAAGGACATCGTGATCGACCTCGTCTGCTACCGCCGTCGCGGTCACAACGAAGGCGACGATCCCAGCTTCACCCAGCCGATCATGTACGACACGATCGAAAAGAAGCGCTCGGTTCGCAAGCTCTACACCGAAGCCCTCGTCGGTCGTGGCGACATCACCCTCGAAGAGGCCGAGAAGGCTCTGGCGGACTACCAGTCACAACTCGAGCGCAACTTCGCCGAGGTCAAGGAAGCCACTTCGCAGTCGGGCTATTCCCGTACGCCGCGCTATCCGATCAAGCCCAAAGCGCCGTCGAGCGGACTCGAGACTGCGGTCACACTCGAAACGATGAAGGCCATCGCCGACAGTTACACCAATGTCCCCGAAGGCTTCACCGTCCACCCGAAGGTCCTCCCGCAACTGCAGCGACGCGCCGCCTCGATCACACAGGGCCCGATCGACTGGGGCACCGGCGAGATCATCGCGATGGGTTCGCTGCTGCTGCAAGGCCGACCGGTCCGCATGGCCGGCCAGGACTCGCGCCGAGGCACGTTCACCACCCGTTTTGCCACGGTGATCGACCGCAAGACGGGCGCGGAATGGACTCCGCTGACCAAAGTCAGCGACGAGCAGGCGAGGTTCTACATCTATGACTCGCTGTTGTCCGAATATGCCGCGCTCGGCTTCGAGTACGGCTACTCGGTCGCCCGTCCCGAAGCGCTCACCATCTGGGAGACCCAGTTCGGTGACTTCGTCAACGGCGCCCAGTCGATCATCGACGAATACATCTCAGATGGTGAAGCCAAATGGGGCCAGAAGTCCGGCGTCGTCATGCTTCTCCCCCACGGCTACGAAGGCCAGGGACCGGATCACTCCTCCGCCCGCATTGAACGGTTCCTGTTGCTCGGCGCCGACGATGCCATCACAATCGCGCAGCCGTCGACCCCAGCGTCATATTTTCACTTGCTGCGTCGCCAGAGTCTCTCCGGCGAACATCGTCCGCTCGTCGTCTTCACCCCGAAGTCGATGCTGCGCAACAAGGCCGCTGCCTCGCAGCCTGCAGACTTCACGACCGGAACCTTCCGACCG
>JBDSQP010000270.1:0-12353 GCA_039929755.1 Aeromicrobium sp.
CACCATCGTGTTTCGCGAAGCGGGCACACATCCGGAGGTCGGACAACACCTGCAGGCGCTACGAGACGGTCTCGTCGAACTGACTGAGCGTGTTCTCGACGTTGCGAGCCCGAAGGTCCTGGACAGGCGCCGACGCCATGGAGCAGCGGACACATACGTCGCCGTTCTTCTTCACGAAGCCAACACGCGCCGGTTCAACGGCCCGCTGCCCGACCTCGACGCGGCCGCCCGCATCGTCGCAGCCGGCCTGTCGTCGGCCTAGCTCAGTACGGGCTGCTCTTGGGCAGGCCGAACTCGCCGAGGTACCAGCCTGCCGACGTCAACACGACTGCGATCAGCACGCTGAACAACAGGCCGCCCGCGATGGGCAATAGCCATCCCGGTGCTGTCTTGCTCCGGACTGCCACAACCTTGACGACAAGCGCCCCGTAGACCGCACTGCCCACGATCGAGTGCACCACGACACGGGTCGGGGTATTGGCGCCCGATTGGAATCCGAGAGACCACAAGCAGTGGAAAGCGACCGGGAGACTGAGGAGTATGGCGAGGGTTCCGCTGGCCCGGTGGGCCTTGCCCAACCATGCCGGTGCGGGGACCTTGAGCCGGCCATATAACCAGAGGGCGCCGATCAGTTGCCCGACCGCGAGCACACCGACCCCAATGGCAAACCAGACCTTCATCTGAATCATCGACCCGAAGCCGAAAGTGTTGATGGGCCGGAACGTTGGTTCGTGTTGGGCGCCGTACACGCCGATCAGCAGGGATACGACGCTTCCGGCCGCGAACGCGACCAGGGGGACAGCCACTTTGCGTGGGACGGTGTCGACCATGGCCCAGATAATTCACCATTTCGCGTCATTTGTCAGGGCATTTGCCACACGCATTGGTTGACGGCAGGCTGGCGGCATGGGCTAATTTCCGGTATGTCCTTCAGCCTGTCGCGCGATGCGAACGACCGATATATGGGTCGCTATTCCGACAAGGTGGCCTCGGCAATTGTGTCCTTTGCGGGCATCGAGTCGGGTATGCGAGTGCTGGATGTCGGGTGCGGACCCGGTGCCTTGACCGAAGTGTTGTCAAATTTCCTCGGCGAGGAGAGTGTGGCAGCGGTTGACCCTTCGGAGGCCTTCATCGCTGCGTGCAAGGACCGGGTCCCTGGCGCCGAGGTTCAGAAGGCTTCAGCCGGGAGTCTTCCCTGGCCGGATGGCACATTCGACGCAGTTGTCTCTCAACTTGTATTGAATTTCCTCCCCGACGCTGACGCCGGCGTTGAGGAGATGTGTCGGGTCACTGGCCCTGGCGGCGTCGTTGCCTGCTGCACCTAGGACTACGCCGTAGGCATGCTGATGCTGCGGACATTCTGGGATGCCGCGCTTGAGCTCGACTCGACCGCGCCGGATGAAGGCCGCGTGATGGCTCTTTGTAGTGAGGATGAACTCGCCGCACTTTGGACCCGCAATCATTTGGCCGAGGTAGAGACTGGCTCCATCGATGTGTCAGTTGGATACACGGACTTCGACGACTACTGGATCCCCTTCACACTCGGTGTTGGACCGGGCGGAGCGTACTGCACCTCGCTTGACCCGGAACGTCAAGGAGAACTTCGCGAAAGGTGTTTCCGGCGACTCGGCTCACCGAACGGTCCGTTCACGCTTCCGGCGCGTGCCTTTGCCGTGCGTGGCCGCAAAGCAGCGTAGATCTCGCCTTCAGACCGCCTCAGACGAGTCGGGCCCTTGGGCCCTACCGACCCAAGCGTTCCCATGGAAACGTAGTCAGAGAAGTGGGCATTGACACGCCCGGAAAAAGCATGGGAGATGCGATGACTTCGACGGCAACGTTGCACACCGCAAGAAATACGAGTGCAGGCAATCCGGCGGTGATGCTGGCGATGGCCGCCATCGGATTCGCGGTCAACTTTTGGGCATGGGCGTTGCTGAGCCCGCTCGGTCCGCTCTTTCGGACGACCGGCAGCCTCGGAAAGATGTCCGAATCCGATGTGGCCCTTCTTGTGGCCGTCCCAGTCGTCGTGGGTTCATTGGGCAGAATCCCGGTGGGTGCGTTGACTGACAAATTCGGTGGACGCGTCATGTTCCCGCTGGTCTCGGCAGCCACCATCGTCCCGGTGATCTTCATCGGATTCTTCGGCCTTGGCTCCTACGGGGCGTTGCTGTTGGGTGGCTTCTTCCTGGGAGTTGGCGGCACCGTATTCGCCGTGGGTGTGCCGTTCGTCAACGCCTGGTTTCCTCCCGAACGTCGCGGGCTTGCGATTGGAATCTTCGGAGCCGGCATGGGCGGCACCGCTATCAGTGCGTTGACTACTGTGAAGCTGTTCACGAATGTTGGCGAAAAGGCCCCGTTCTTGATCACTGCGGCCGCACTTGCTGCGTATTCCGTTGCCGCCTTGCTGATTCTGCGCGATGCGCCCGGCCGCAAGGCGCCGTCCGGATCACTGTTGAGCCGCCTCGTCGCGAATGCAAAACTGCCGATCACGTGGCAGGCCTGCGCGTTGTATTCGGTGGCCTTTGGCGGCTACGTGGCCTTTTCGGTCTACCTGCCGTCGTATCTCAAAACCGCCTATCAGCTCGACGCCGCGGACGCGGCCAACCGAATGGCCGGCTTCGTCCTCGTCGCTGTCCTCATGCGTCCGGTCGGCGGTTGGCTGTCAGACAAGCTCGGCCCGATTCCCGTGCTTTCTGCTGGCTATGCCGTCGTGATTGTCGGTGCCGCTGTTGCCGCCTCCAATCCGCTGCTCCAGCCCATCGGAACTGTCGCCTTCCTTGCAATGGCGGCCGCTCTGGGTTCCGGAAGCGGAGCGACGTTCGCCCTCATCGCGAAGGTGATCGAGCCTTCGAGGGTCGGGGGAGTGACCGGCCTCGTCGGCGCGGCAGGAGGTCTCGGTGGCTTCATCCCGCCATTGATCATGGGCTACATCTATGGCCGGACTGACTCGTACGCCATCGGCCTCGCAATGCTCTCCGCGACCGCCGCAGTCGCCTTGCTACTGACTTTGACCGTCGTCAGGTCTACGGTGAATTCAGGCCCGGACCCCGCCTGAATGTCTTGCGCAAACAACAAATGAGCGAGGAATCCGAGTGAGCACAGACGTGCAACCCGCCGGCAAAAGCGACATCGGACTCGACGGAGCGGTGAGCGATGCGCTCGTGCGAACGAGGCGCTTCTTCACCAAGTCAGAGGTCTCCGACGACCTCAGGACGATGCACAAGAAGGGCGGCCGCGACGCGGACGACTTCTACCGGGATCGTTGGAGCCACGACAAGGTTGTCCGCTCGACGCACGGCGTCAATTGCACCGGCTCTTGTTCATGGAAGGTGTATGTCAAGGACGGCATCATCACGTGGGAGACGCAGCAGACCGACTACCCGTCGGTCGGCCCCGACTCACCTGAGTATGAGCCGCGTGGATGTCCACGTGGCGCTGCTTTTTCCTGGTACACCTACTCGCCGACCCGGGTCCGCTACCCGTACGTCAGGGGCGTTCTGCTGCAGATGTTCCGCGAAGCCAAGAGCCAGCACGACGGCGATCCGGTCAAGGCCTGGGCACATATAGTCGACAACCCGGCTCGCGCCAAGGCTTACAAGTCGGCGCGCGGAAAGGGCGGATTGGTCCGCGCAACGTGGGACGAGGCCACCGAGATCATCGCGGCGGCGCACGTCCATACGATCAAGAAGTGTGGTCCGGACAGGGTGGCCGGATTTTCCCCGATTCCGGCGATGTCGATGGTGTCTCATGCTTCGGGAGCCCGGTTCGTCAACCTGATCGGTGGGTCGATGCTGAGCTTCTACGACTGGTATGCCGATCTGCCCGTTGCGTCACCTCAGGTCTTCGGCGACCAGACAGACGTGCCCGAATCCGGCGACTGGTGGAATGCGGGCTACCTGATCATGTGGGGCTCCAACCTGCCCGTCACCCGGACGCCCGATGCTCATTGGATGACCGAAGCGCGCTACCGGGGACAAAAGGTCATCGCCGTCGCGCCGGACTACGCCGACAACGTCAAGTTTGCCGATGAGTGGCTGCCGGCAAAGCCGGGCACCGACGCCGCCCTGGCGATGTCCATGGGACACGTCATCCTCAAGGAATTCTTTGTGGATCGGCATACGCCATACTTCAGCGACTACGTCAAGAAATACACCGATCTGCCGAACCTCGTGTGCCTCACAGACGCCGGCGACGGTATCTATCGTGCTGGCAAATTCCTCACCGCGGCCGATCTCCCTGCTCATGCGGACGAGGAGAATGCCGCCTTCAAGACGGTGTTGATCGACTCGCTCACCGATGAGGTAGTCGTACCCAATGGCTCGCTCGGCCATCGCTACGGAGACGAGGGAGTGGGCCGATGGAATCTCGACCTCGGCGACGTTGATCCCAAACTGTCTCTGTTCGCGCCTGGAGCGGAATCGGTCCTGATCCAATTGCCACGCTTCGACACGCCCGACGGCGCGGCGAACGATTTGCCTCGTGGTGTTCCGGTGCGCCGGATCGGTGAGCACCTTGTCACCACCGTTTTCGACATGATGCTCGCTCAGTACGGCGTTGGTCGCGAGGGGTTGCCGGGCGAATGGCCGTCGGGCTACGGAGACGAATCTGCTCCATACACTCCCGCCTGGCAGGAAACGATTACCGGAGTCCCCGCGTCCGCCGCGGCCCGGATCGGACGAGAGTTCGCACAGAATGCTGAGGAATCCAAGGGCCGCTCGATGATCGTGATGGGGGCAGGGACCAATCATTGGTTCCATTCCGACACGATCTACCGCTCGTTTTTGACGCTCACAACTCTCACCGGATGCCAAGGCGTCAACGGTGGAGGTTGGGCTCACTATGTCGGCCAGGAGAAGGTCCGTCCTCTTACCGGCTACACACAGGTGGCCAATGCGCTCGACTGGAATCGGCCGCCGCGCAACATGATCCAGACCGCGTACTGGTACTTGCACACCAATCAATTTCGTTACGACCAGTTCGGTGCGGACACGCTTTCCGCGACGACTGGATCGGGACAACTCGCCGGCAAAACCACCGCGGATGTCATCGCGCAGAGCGCCCGTATGGGTTGGATGCCCTCGTATCCGACCTTCAACCGCAATCCTTTGGACCTCAGCGACGAAGCAGCGGCTCTCGGCAAGACCGCCGCTGAACATGTCGTCGACCAGCTGAAGTCGGGCGAACTCGAATTCGCCGACGAAGATCCCGATGCTCCGGAAAACTTCCCGCGCATCCTGTCGATCTGGAGAGCAAATCTGCTGGGGTCCTCGGGCAAGGGCAACGAGTACTTCCTCAAGCACCTGCTCGGCACCGATTCGTCGCTTCGGGCGACGGAGGCCCCCGAGTCGGCTCGCCCAAAGGACGTGAAGTGGCGCGAGACTGCGCCCGAGGGAAAACTCGATCTGTTGATGACGATCGATTTCCGTCAGACGAGTACGACGATATTTTCCGATGTGGTCCTGCCGGCCGCTACCTGGTACGAAAAGCACGATCTCAACACGACCGACATGCATCCGTTCGTTCACTCGTTCAATCCTGCGATCGCGCCTCCCTGGCAGACCCGTACGGACTGGGATGCCTGGCAGACGATTGCCGAGAAGTTCAGCGAACTCGCCGCCACCAACCTCGGAGTGCGCAAAGACGTCGTTGCAGTGGCGCTGACCCACGACACTCCCGATGCCATGGCAAACCCGCACGGCGTTGTCAGGGACTGGAAGGCCGGTGAATGTGAGCCGATCCCCGGCGTCACAATGCCGAAGGTCGTCGAAGTCGAACGAGACTACGGCGCGACTGCCGAAAAGATGAATGCACTCGGCCCGCTCGTCGACACGCTGGGTGCGACGACGAAGGGCATCACGTTTGAGCTGGGCAAGCAGGTCGAATACCTGCGGCGCAAGAACGGTGCGGTTCGAGGTGGGGTTGCAGACGGGCGCCCTTCACTCAAGCGAGACATCAACGTTTGTGAGGCGATCCTCGCCCTGTCGGGCACCACAAATGGCGCGCTGGCGACTCAGGGATTCAAGACGCTCGAGAAACGTACGGGCGTCAAGCTCGCCGACCTTGCCGAGGAACATGAAGGTAAACAGATCACCTTCGCCGACACGCAGGGCCCTCCGGTGCCGGTGATCACCTCGCCCGAATGGTCGGGTTCAGAAACCGGCGGCCGGCGGTATTCACCCTTCACGATCAATGTGGAACGGTTGAAGCCCTGGCATACGTTGACCGGTCGGATGCACTTCTACCTCGATCACGACTGGATGACCGAGCTCGGCGAAGGGTTGCCGGTATATCGCCCACCACTGAACATGGCGGCGCTATTCAGTGAACCGAAACTCGGAGACATTGCCGACGGATCCGACGGTCAGGTTGCCGGGCTCACAGTGCGCTATCTGACCCCGCACAACAAATGGTCGATCCACTCCGAATACCAGGACAACCTGTTCATGCTTTCCCTCTCGCGAGGCGGCCAGAACATCTGGATGAGCGACGTCGATGCCAAGAAGGTCGGCATCGAGGACAACGACTGGATCGAGGCAGTCAACCGCAATGGTGTCGTCGTGGCCCGGGCGATCGTCTCGCACCGTATGCCAGAGGGCACGGTTTACATGTACCACGCACAGGATCGGTTGATCGACGTCCCGATCGCCGAGACCTCGGGCAAACGCGGCGGGATCCACAACTCCCTGACACGTCTTTTGGTCAAACCGAGCCACCTCATCGGGGGCTATGCGCAATTGACATTTGCATTTAACTATCTCGGCCCCACCGGCAACCAACGTGATGAGGTCACGGTCATCCGTCGACGCTCGCAGGACGTGGAGTACTGACATGCGGGTGATGGCTCAAATGGCTATGGTCATGAACCTCGACAAATGCATCGGTTGTCATACCTGCTCGGTCACCTGTAAGCAGGCATGGACCAACCGTTCCGGCACCGAGTACGTGTGGTTCAACAATGTCGAGACTCGGCCGGGACTGGGTTATCCGCGCACGTATGAGGACCAGGAGAAGTGGAAGGGCGGCTGGGAACTCAACAAGCGTGGCCGGCTCAAACTCAAGGGCGGCGGACGGTTCAGGAAACTCGTCACGATCTTTTCGAACCCGAAGCTTCCTTCGATCGATGAGTACTACGAGCCGTGGACATACGACTACGCAACGCTGACCGATGCCCCCGCTCAGGAACACACTCCGGTAGCCCGACCGAAATCACTGATCTCGGGCAAAGACATGAAGATCAAGTGGTCGGCAAACTGGGATGACGACCTCGGTGGCTCGACCGCTACGGCCCACCTCGACCCGATGTTGAAGAACATCGCCGAAAAGGTGAAGTTCGAGTTCGAGCAGACCTTCATGTTCTACCTCCCGCGAATCTGCGAGCACTGCCTCAACCCGTCTTGCGCTGCGTCATGTCCGAGCGGCGCGATCTACAAGCGGGAAGAGGATGGCATCGTCCTCGTCGACCAGGACAAATGCCGCGGGTGGAGGATGTGCGTCTCGGGCTGTCCCTACAAGAAGATCTACTTCAACCACCGCACAGGCAAGGCCGAAAAGTGCACATTCTGTTTCCCCCGCATCGAGGTCGGCCTGCCGACTATCTGCGCGGAAACCTGCGTGGGTCGGCTGCGCTACATCGGGCTGATGCTCTACGACGCAGACAAGGTGCTCGAGGCGGCTTCCGTCCCTGACGATGCCGATCTTTACGAATCCCAGCGATCGGTGTTTTTGGACCCGAACGACCCCGAGGTTATCCGCGAAGCCGAAAAGGCGGGCATCGCCCGTGACTGGATCGATGCAGCCCAGAGGTCGCCGATCTGGGCCCTGATCAGCAAATACAAGGTCGCGCTGCCCCTACATCCGGAGTACCGCACGATGCCGATGGTTTGGTACATCCCGCCGCTGTCGCCCGTCGTCGATGTCGTCAAAGACACAGGATTCGACGCCGAGGACAAGACGAATCTGTTTGCTGCGATCGATGCGTTGCGCATACCCATCGAATACCTTGCCGAGTTGTTCACCGCCGGCGACGTCGCGCCGGTCGACCGGACGCTCAAGAAGCTCGCCGCGATGCGTTCGTACATGCGCGACATCAACATGGGACGCGAGCCCGATGGCTCGATCCCTGCTGCTGTGGGGATGAGTGAAGAGGACATGTACGACATGTACCGACTGCTCGCCATCGCCAAGTATGACGAGCGATACGTGATCCCCGCGGCGCATGCGGAGCAGGCCCATTCCCTGGAGGAGTTGGGCACCGAGTGCTCGCTGAGCTATGAGGGTGGTCCCGGTATGGGTGGTTCCGGGCCGCTGGGAGAGGGGTCGGGCGCACCGACTCCGATCTCGGTCGAGAACTTCCAGATGTTGCAGAGTCGGCAGACCGCCGACACGATGGCCGGTCCCAACAGCAAGTCAGCGCGGGTCAACTTGCTCAACTGGGATGGACGAGGAGCGCCCACCGGCATCTTCCCGCCCAGATCCGATGAACCCGAGGCCGGGGGAGCCGACCACCGATGACCAGAGCCGCTCGCAAGCCTTCCTTGCCGCCCGACCAGTTGCTCATACTGTGGCAATCCTCGTCGTTGTTGCTGAACTATCCCGACGAGGAGTTGATCGGGAAGCTGGAAACGATTAGTGCTGCGTTGGACACGTTGCCCTCCTCACTCGGGGCCGGGCTCCGATCGTGCGTGACCTATCTGAGCTCCACGCCTCTTGCCGAATCGCAACCTGAATATGTGGAGACCTTCGATTCCCGACGTCGTTGCAACCTCTTCCTCACCTACTTCGCACACGGCGATACACGCAAACGCGGGATGGCTCTTCTCCGGTTCAAGCAGACGTATGCGCAGTCCGGGTTCGCGCTCGATGACTCGGAATTGCCCGATCACCTGTGCGTGGTTCTGGAGTATTCCGCGCTCATCGATCAGACGAACGGTCGTCAACTGATGCTGGATCACCGGGCCGGTCTCGAACTCCTTCGTCTGTCCCTGCGCGATATGAGGTCACCGTGGTTCTCCGTTGTCGACGATGTGTGCAGCACTCTTCCGGCCCTCCGCGGCGATGAGCGCGATGCAGTGAGCAGACTTGCCGCCGAAGGGCCGCCCGAGGAAGAAGTGGGGCTGACCCCTTATGGCACGCCCTCGTTCGACCCGGCACTTTTGCCGCCTCCCGGGGCAACCCCCGGACCCAAGGACCTGCCGATGCCAGCCTTCAGGGGAGCCCGAACATGACCGAATTCCTGTGGGTGGTGTTTCCCTACATCTGTCTGACGACCTTCGTGGTGGGCCACTTCTGGCGCTACCGATACGACAAGTTCGGGTGGACCACGCGGTCTTCGCAGTTGTATGAGAACAGGTTGCTGAGGATCGGAAGCCCGATGTTCCACTTCGGCATCCTGGGCGTGTTTTTCGGTCATGTGGTTGGACTGGGCGTGCCGAAGAGTTGGACCGAGGCGGTTGGCGTATCCGAAGGGCTCTATCACTTCATGGCCGTTTCGCTCGGTGCAGCGGCCGGCGCGGCGACGCTCCTCGGCATGGCGATTCTGATCTACAGACGACGTACGACGGGACCTGTCTTTTCAGCGACGACGAAGATGGACAAGGTGATGTATGCCTTCCTCGCCGCTGTCATCATCCTTGGGCTGGCAAACACTGTCGTCGCCAATATCTTTGGTCACTACGACTACCGCGACGGTGTCTCGATCTGGTTCAGGGGAATCTTCGGATTTCAGCTTCACCCGGATCTGATGGCCGAGGCTCCGTTGACGTTCCAACTCCACGGATTGGTCGCGATGTCGTTGTTTGCGTTGTGGCCGTTCACTCGTCTGGTTCACGTTTTCAGTGCGCCGGTCGGCTACATCACACGCCCCTACATCGTCTATCGCAGTAGGGACGACCAACTTGGCAGCCACACCCCGCGTCGGGGCTGGGATCGTACGAAGTTGTAGGCCGGGCGGGAGGACCGCTCAGTGTTTGGCAACCTTGCGGCCCGAGATGCTTCGAGGTGTCAGAGACACGACCAGAGAGCGATCGCCGGGGGCCCATGGACCCAAGCGGGCAACGCTTCTCACCTCTTCGACCAATGACTCATCGTCGACGCTTGAAGTAGACCCTGAGACGACGACGCTCCACCCTTTTTGCAGGAGTTCTTCCCTGTAGCCCACACTGAACGCCACGTCAGTTATGCCAGCGGCCAATTCAGCCAAGACGCTGTCGCGAGAGACCTGGAAGTAGAAGATTCCGTCAATGAACTGGAAGTTGACCGGCAGGAGTTGCTGACCAGTACTTCCGACAAAGGCCAACTGTCCAACCGTGGCCGAGGCGACGAGCCCATAGCATTCCTGATCGCTCAGCTTGCGGAAAAGTCCCGCCTCCCAAGGTGACCGCGCTGTCTCAGTCATGATTCCCACTCCTTCTTCTTATGCCGCTCTGATTCCAGAGTCCATCGAACGGCGGCAGAAGGACAGAGTCTGAATGCCCACGCCAAATGGGACTTAAGTCACTACGCTCGCGGGTGCCCGTGATCGGCTGCGTAGGCGTCGAGCAACTCGGGCAGTGTTCCGCCGACGTGAAGGAACCTGTCGTCGAGAACGCCGGCGAAGTCGGCGAGTGCGCAGTTGAGGAACTGGGCTGCCAGTCGGACGTCGGCTCGGTTTGACCGGACTCCGGCCTGCCCCAACTCGGCGGCGTAGCCAAGGGTTGCGGCGAGTGAGGTGCCCGGCTCGTCCTCGCGGAAGTAGTACGTCTCTGCATACTCGCTGAGGTCGACCCGAACACCGACGATATTTGTCGCTAGGTTCTCGAGCAGCACAGCAGTCATGGGTGAATCGAGTTCAGGCAAAGATGTGAGAGTGTCTGCGCGACGCAGCAGGGTGAGCCGGATGGCGAGGACTCTTCGACGAGTGAGTGCCGGATAGATCTGCAAAACCCAGGAAACGGCGACGGTGAGGAGCGCGAACCCGAAAAGGGCCTCCAGCGGAGTGGCAATTCGAAGCCAGTTGGACGCCGGGACGATATCGCCGAAGCCGAGTGTCGAAATCGTTACCAGCGAGACATAGAGCGCGTCAACGAGGGCACTTTCGTGTCCGATGGGCCCGGACGAGAAGATAAAACCTTCGGGTATGTGGGGCAAGTAGAGGAGCGTCCAGCCGATCACGGCCAGCAGGCCCCATACGGCAATCACGGCGAGCATCGCAAGGGGTCCGGCTAGCCCGACGATGCGACCGTTCCCGCCAAAGCGCCGGGTCAGTCTCCAGATCGTTCCCAGAACGAGGCGACTCAGGCTGCCCTGCGCGCCTGGGTGCCCCAAGGTGTGAAAGATGTCGCGGAGCACAGCCAAAACGACCGCCGCACCCAACGCGCTGACGAGCCAGTCCATTCATTGCCCCTTTCGCGGCACCTTCTGGCTGGTCGTTGATGCCAAAGTGGTGTCTTGCGCACTGTTTCACATTTCCAGGTCGTCTCGGGTCAGATTTCCGACGGACCGAGACCCGGAATTTCGGGACGAAAGTCTCTGTCAGTTGTGGCGAAAGATCAGCAAGATAGAACTGTCGGCCGGCCCCGCCACCACGACACGCTCATGGTGGCTAGGCAGGTTGACGGGAAGACTCGAACGCGGGAGGAGGTGGAGCCATGACTGCCGCATCTGAAGGCGATCGGATGATTCTCCTGAAGAACTTGACCCCTGACGAGTGCTACGAACTCCTTCGCAAGACGACGGTCGGGCAGATTGCGTTCGTCGACGACGAGGGCCAGCAACTGATGCCGGTGAATTTCATCGTCCTGGACGAACTCATCTACTTCCGCACCGTCTACACAGGCATTCTTGCGCAACTCACACACGGCCACCGTGACGTCGCCTTCGGTGCGAACGGTCACGACGACACCTCGCATACTGGATGGAATGTCACCGTGCGTGGCAGCGCGCGACAGGTCGAAGACCGCGCAACCATCAACAAGGTGCTTTCCGGCCTGAGTCCTTGGGCCGGTGGTGTGCGATCGACAGTGATCGAAGTGCGGCCCCAGTCGGTAGCCGGTCGAAAGATCTGACCATTCCGACACGCCCGAGACACAAAAGTCGGATCCGGGGGAGTGCCCCGAACCCGACTTGTGAGTTGCTACTTGTTGGCGGCTTCCACGAACTTCGTCGTGTACGTCTTGCTCAGGTCGAGGCTGTCCCGCTTGGCCTTGACGATTTCGCTGAACGTGCCAAGCACGTCGAGGACAGTTTCGGGACCGCCCTTGGGCATACGACCATCTACGGTGAACATCGGTGAAGAGTCCTTGATCGCCTTCTCGTAGAGCTTCGGGTCCCCACCGTTGTAGTCAGTAGGCATCTTGGCCGCGATCTGCCCTGCGTCA
>JBDSQP010000271.1:0-8407 GCA_039929755.1 Aeromicrobium sp.
CCAGTTCTGGGTGATCGCTCATGCTTCGCATCCTCGCACCACATATGCATCGAGGGGGAGTGAGGTGGCTATTCAGCAAGCTTTGCCCTTCACCTTTCAAGGTCAAGTTGTCTTGTGCTCGCGTAACGAATCCGTTCCTAGCCGCGGGCCGGGTCTCGTGGCCGACATTTGGCGGCAACAACTATGGCACTGGCCCCATCGGCTGGACTGACGGCAAGGACAAGCGCCAGCTGGCGGACAAGAGAGCCACCGAGCGGCTCGATCAGCGCGATACCGAGTGACGTATGCATGACTTTGCTTTCGGGAGGCGTGGTTGGCCGGGTCGCCTTCATCGGTGCCGACGGACGCCAGGAACTGATGCCGGTCAACTTCACAGTGGTCGATGACGCGATCTACTTTCGAACCAGCGCCTCTGGTGCGCTGTCGCTGCTCGCCGACGGGTTGGGCAACGTCGCGTTCGGCGTTGACGGTGTTGACGCCTCAGCCGGACGAGGGTGGAACGTCACTGCCCGAGGCGAGGCAGAGGGCGTGCTTGACCCCGCGATCCTTCGAGTGGTCGATGCCTCGGGAATGCAGAAACCGTGGGCAGGTGACGACCGCGGACAGGTCGTGAAGATCGTCATCCATGAGATCGACGGTCGACGAGTCACGCGCGAGTAGCGGGCCGAGATCACGGCGCTTGCTTGATGAACGACCTAATCAACTCATCGGGCAATGGAACGGACAGCAAGTCGATCAATTGGACGCCAGGATCGGTCTCCTCGGAATCCGCATTCAACTTCGTTATCTCGTGATGGAGCCGCTCCATCTTCACGTCGAGCTCGTTGGCAACCCTCGCTGCCTCCCCCAGCTCCTTGAGCATGTATGCCGGCACCTCCTTGTCGTACTTGTAGTAGATCTTGTGCTCCACACTTGCCCAGAAGTCCATGGCAATCGTACGAATCTGGATCTCGACCGGCACCCGAATGACCCTGTCGGACATGAAGACCGGGACTTCCACGATCAGGTGCAGGCCGCGATAACCGTTGGCTTTCGGATTTGCGATGTAATCCTTGAGCCTCAGCACCCTGACGTCTTGTTGGCGCGAGAGCATTTCACTGATCTTGTAGGTGTCAGCGATGAAGCTGCACGTGATTCGAACCCCGGCGATATCCAGAATGTTTTTGCGCAACTCCTCAACCGTCATGGCGCAATCGATGCGCTCGGCCTTCTTGAGGATGCTTTCCGGTGACTTGAGCCGTGAATTGACGTGCTCGATCGGGCTGTAGTTATGCAGGTAGATGAATTCATCCTTGAGGATGTTGACCTTGGTCATGATCTCGTCGATGCCGAACTTGTTGGACATCATGAACCGGGTGAACTCATCGCGGATGTTCTTGAGTTCGCTCATACGAGCCGTCCCGCGACTTCCCGAACAAGCGAAATTGCACGCTGTTCGAGTTCGGCGTCTTTGGCCTTTCGGCCGGCGTCAGCCCATTCCTTGACCGCGACGCGGATCGCACCCGTACATATCGCGAGGACCAGATCCGCCGAGGCGGCCAGGTCGGCCGGCTTTTGCTTGCCGAATTGCGGGTATTGGGTCAGTAGCGCCCTCACCGCGTCGCTCGTCTGACTGGTCATCTGCGTCAAATGCGTGAGTTGGCCACCTAAGATGTGTGGATAGCGGCGCACGATCTCCATCCGGTCTTCCCGAATTGTCGGACTTAGGAGCGGTGCTCCCATCACTGCGAAAAGCAGCCGCATGACCGCCTCGATCAGGCCCACTCCCCCATCGCTTGCAATGGTCGTTGGCGCAATCTCGATCTCG
Organism: Aeromicrobium sp.; assembly: GCA_039929755.1. Lineage (GTDB taxonomy): Bacteria > Actinomycetota > Actinomycetes > Propionibacteriales > Nocardioidaceae > JACMOZ01. The sequence goes on from JBDSQP010000271.1 coordinate 1,808, forward strand.
CGCAACCCGAGAATCGCACTGTCCTTGCTGTCGAAATAGTTGAAAAATGTTCGTGGCGAAACGTCTGCCAACTCACTTATCGCGTCAACCGTTGTGCGTTCCAGCCCATCCCTCAGGACCAGTGTCACGGCCGCCCGTTCGAGCCTTGCGCGGGTCTCCTGGCGCTTTCGATCCCGAAGCCCGACCTTCTCGACGTCACTCATGCTAGTATTATTGCAGTCACTGCAATCTTTCACAAACGCACTGAAGTAAGCCACGCTTCCGGGGGGAATCGCCAAATGACCGCTCAAGACTCACAGGAAACCGTCACGGCGGGCCACGTCATCGGTGGCAGCTTTGGTATGGCGTTCGTCATCGCCAACACCCCCTCGCTCCCCCAGATGCTCCGGACCATTCTCATTGTCGCCGCTGTCGCCACCATGGTCTTGACGGTCGTTTGCTTCGGTCGTGGAATTTCGAATGGAACCGTCGTGAGACCGGAAAACGGCAACGAGAGCTTCGGCCGACGCTATTGGGGAGTCGTGTTGATTGAGGCGGTCGCGCTTTTCGGTGGTTTGGCTCTGCTGAATCGATGGGAGCCGTCCGCCAATGTTGCTTGGATCGCACTAGTCGTCGGTATTCACTTCTTCGCACTGGCCAAATTGTGGGTAAGCGGATCGCAGGAGATCGCGCTCATCGCATTCGCCATGACTGCCCTCGGTGTGATCGGCCTCGCAATTGCCTTCAGTTCGGACTCGCGCGACGCCGTTGCAGTGGTCGCCGGGGTCGGGTCAGGCGCGGTTCTCTTGTCGAGTTCACTTGCCGGCTCGATCCGATCGCTTCCGCCAAGATCGGCCGTCCGCCAGGGTTAGAAATCAGTGACAACGGGACCAAGGTCCCTTGACCTTCGGGATCCCGTGGCGATCTCATGATTTCGGCAAGATCTGACCCCGCACCCGCGCTACGTTCCACACAGGCATCGCGAATGACGCGACAAGTCGGCGACTCCCTACTTCCTCAATCGCGGGCAGTTTGTCGCCAAAGCAGTGCAACCGATCGAAATCTGATCGGAGGAGACGTCAACTCCCTGGCATCTTCAACTCACGGCGGCACTCATTGCGAGTGCCGCCTGAGCATTTCTGTGGCAGTTATGCCGCGGAGGAATCCGATTTGGTTGCTTCGGGCTTAACTCGAGCCGATGCGATGTCGACGACATTCTTCGAAGTCTTCTTGAGGAAGTCGTTCGGTAGCGAGAGTCGTATGACCTTCTTCCAGGCCGAGCCGACCTGGCGGGGCAGGGAGCCTTCGGTGTAGCTCAGACCGTAGCGTTGAAACAGGTCGCGAACCTTGGGTGCAATCTCCTGGTACCGGTTGCTCGGCAGGTCCGGGAACAGATGATGCTCGATCTGGAACGAGAGGTTGCCGGTCATCATGTGCATGAACGGGCTGCCGGTGATGTTGGCAGAACCGAGCATCTGGCGGAGGTACCACTCGCCGCGGGATTCGCCTTCGATCGACTTCTTCTCAAAAGTCTCGACGCCTTCGGGGAAATGACCACACATAATCACTGAGTGCGTCCACAGGTTTCGGACCAGATTAGCCGTCGCGTTGGCGCCGATTGTCGTGAGGAACGACGGGCCCGACAGCAAGGGGTGGACCACATAGTCCTTGGTCACTTGCTGGCGGATCTTTACGCCGACTTCCTTAGCGCGGCGAATGAAGTCGGGATCCTTACGGTTCCTCTTCTTGAGGTTTCGACCGAGTTCAAGGTCGTACGCGGCGATGCCGTACTCGAAGAAGCAGGCGTTGATGAAGTTCCACAGGGGCTGTCCGAGGTAGAACGGGCTCCAGCGTTGATCCTCGTCGACGCGCATGATGCCGTAGCCGAGGTCGTTGTCCTTGCCGATTACGTTGGTGAAGTTGTGGTGCAGCTCGTTGTGCGAGTGCTTCCACTGTGACGACGGTGAGACGAGGTCCCACTCCCAGCTGGTCGAATGGATCTTGGGGTCACGCATCCAGTCCCACTGGCCATGCATGATGTTGTGACCGATTTCCATGCTCGAGAAAATCTTGGAGACCGAAAGCCCGGCGGTGCCAATAAGCCAGGCCGGTGGGAACAGCGAGAAGAGCAGGACACCGCGGCTGGCGAGTTCGAGTTTGCGTTGGCTGTCGATGACCTTGCGAATGTACGCAGCGTCACTCTCTCCGCGGCTGGACACGATCTGCTCACGGATGGCGTCGAGTTCGCGGCCGAGGTTCTCGATGTCTTCGTCGGTCAGGTGTCCGGCGGGATTGTGCGCCTTCTTCTGGATCGTCGTCATAGTGATTCCCCTCTAGAGTTCGATGTCGCAAGCACCGGCGGCTGCCGATACGCAGGTTTGGATGAGCACTCCGTCGCCGAGTGCCGCGGTGGTGATGTCGCCATTACGAAGGTCGCGCACAACACCTTCACGCAGCGGCACAACGCAACCGAAGCAGATGCCCATCCGGCAACCGGACGGCATCAGGACGCCGGCTTCTTCGCCGGCGTCGAGGATCGGTGTTGCTCCGTCTGCTTCGACCACCTTGTCGGTCTTCGAGAAGCGAACTGTGCCTCCCGAGCCGGCGACGACCACGGTGGGGCGAAAGCGCTCGGTAAAAAGTTGGTGAGCGACGTCTTGAGTCGTCCAGTGCTCCTCGACAGCGTCGAGAAGTCCGGCCGGCCCACATGCCCATGTCTGGCGCCCGGCAAAATCGGGAACGAGTTCGGCAAGCTCAGCAACGTCGAGCATTCCGTCCGCATCGGTGTGCTTCTCGACCAAGCGGACACGACCGTGCTTGGCGAGCATTCGAAGCTCGCCTCCGAAGATCACGTCTGATGCTGTTGGTGCGGAATGGACCACAACGACGTCGGCAAGTTCGTCCACCGCGTTGCGCAACATGCCCATGACGGGGGTGATGCCGCTTCCGGCCGTGAGAAAGAGAACCTTCTGGGGCCGCTCGACAGGGAGGACGAATTCGCCCTGCGCCTGATCGAGCTGGATGACCGTGCCGACCTTCGCGCGGCGTACGAGGTGATTGCTCACCTTGCCATCGGGAATTGCTTTGACGGTGATCGAGATTGCGCCGTCGGCACGGTCGACCGGCGAGGTCAGAGAGTATGCGCGCCATTGGCGTACGCCATCGACGTCGACCCCGATACGGACGTACTGGCCGGGCGTATGCCGCTTCCAACCGTGGCCCGGGCGGATGACCAGAGTGACGGAATCACGGGTTTCGGGATGGATTTCGATGATCCGTCCGCGCAGGTCGGCACCGGGTCGGAGGGGGCTGACGATGTCGAGGTAGTCCGCCGGAAGCAGTGGCGTGGTCACGAGTTCGGCGAATCTCAAAACCCGGTCGCGCAACGAACTCGTGGCTCGCGGACTCTGGAGAGTTGTCGTCATCTATCAAGCATGTAGCGCGTGCGGTGTAAAGTCTTGTCCATAGAATGTGAATCGATCTCACTATCTTGTTCGCAAAGAATAAAACAGAACGGAGGGACTTCCGGCATGACGACTGCCCCCGGAGCCGCTGAGCTTGGTTTTGACGCGGGGGTTTCCGAGACGCTGCGCATGCTCCTGCCTCGTATCGCCGAAGAAACGGTCGCGGCGATCATCGTCGAAGTCCCCAGTTATGCCGGCCCGCTCAGTGGTCGAATGGGTCAAAACATCGAGAACGCAGTGCAGATGGCAATCGGGGGCTTCCTTACACTCACCTCGCGCAACGCAGATGCCAGCACTCCCCTGGCTCCGGCCATCGAGACCGCCTACGCGCTCGGTCAGGGCGAAGCCCGCAGCGACCGGAGCATGGATGCCTTGCTCACCGCCTATCGCGTCGGCGCGCGTGTGGCCTGGCGCGAAATGGCGATTGCGGCAACGAACGCGGGGATGTCCTCATCGACGATGGCCCGGTTCGCCGAACTCTTGTTCGCCTACATCGACGAACTCTCCGCTGCGAGCGTCGCCGGTCATACCGATCAGCTCTCGACGAGCGGACGGGTGCGTGATCGCTACCTCGAAGACTTGTGTCGACTCTTGCTATCCCCGGCCGGCGGCGATGAATTGATTGCCGGCGCCGAAAAGGCGAATTGGGCGACTCCAAAAACCCTGACCGCGGTGCTGCTCCCGGCCTCTCACGTCCGCGGAGTGATGTCGAGGCTCGGCTCAGGCACCCTCCAATTCAGCGACGAACTTCCGGGGCTGGACAAAGACTCGGGGCTGGCAGTGCTGTTTGTCCCCGACATGGATGGTTCCAGCCGTCAACAGCTCTTGCGTCAGCTTGCCGATCGTCTGGCAATCGTCGGGCCGGCCAAACCATGGACGCAGGTGCGTTCGTCATACCTTCGCACCGTCAGCGCAAAACAACTCAATCTAAGCCCAGAGGATTTCGGTCCCTCTGACACTGAACTTCATCTCGCCAAACTGGTCATCGGCGCGGACCCCGAAGCGCTTTCCGACCTCCGCGATCGAGCCCTCGCCCCCCTTTCCGGACTGCGGACGTCGACGGCCGACAAGCTTGCCGAAACTCTTCGGTCGTGGCTTCTTCACCAGGGCCGCCGCGACGATGTGGCCGCTGACCTTTTCGTTCACGCACAGACCGTGCGATACCGGATGGGGCAACTGCGCGAGCTGTATGGCGAGCGTCTCAATGATCCCGCGACCGTGCTGGAACTGACGATCGCGTTGGCCGATCTGCCGCCAGGGCGTTAATGCCTGCGTGCACAGATCGCTAGGATCGCGGCATGGCAAAAATCCTCACGGTCGACGAATACATCTCGAGCCTTTCCGATGATCTTCAGCCCGTTGGCAACCAACTCGCCGATGTTCTCAACGAGGGTCTTCCTCATGCGCAGGGTGTGATTTGGCACGGTCACCCCGTGTGGATGGTCGGCAGGAATCCAGTCGCAGCATTCAAAGCGCATGCGTCGCACGTGACATTTATGATCTGGAGAGGCCAGGAACTCACCGACCGATCGGGCCGGCTTGAAGCTTCAGGCTCGTCGACGATGGCCAATCTCAAGGTCAGATCCGTTGACGATATAGATGACCAGCTGTTCGTCAATTGGCTTCATCAAGCTGTCAGGCTCGACGAAAACGCCTAGGTAGTTCTTCTGTGACGGATCGGGTTGACGAGAACTTCACGCAACGGAAAGATTTGAGCCACGAGTTTCCTGATCGGTGCTCGAATTCTTTTGTCGGCGCTCCCCCGTAACATCCCTGCTGAGGAGAAAAGACCATGAATCGCAAACTGGCAACTGCCGTATGTGGCCGCAGGACAAAATGGGTTGTCGTTGTCTTCTGGGTCATCACGATCGCGATCCTCGGCTCCCTGGCGGCAAAGCTCACCGGGGTCCAGGACAACCAGGCGTCGAGTTGGTTGCCCGGAAGCGCGGAGTCGACAAGGGCCTTCAAGGCCCAGAGCGTCTTTCAATCCGAGAACACGTTCCCCGCCGTCGTCGTCTATGAGCGCCAGGGCGGACTCACTGCGGCAGACAAGGCCAAGATCACGGCGGATGTCGCCGCATTTCAAGCCTTGGACGGCAAGGTTTTCAAGGGTCGACACGTCAAGATCGATGGCAAGATCATCGCCTTCCCCGCCTCCACGGATGGAGAAGCTGCGCAGACCTATGTTCCGTTGGATCTAGGCAAGGACGGCTGGAACGCGGCCACCGCGATCATCAAGGACATGCGCAAGACCGCCGGATCGAGTCCCGGCCTTGCCAGCCATGTGACAGGGCCTGCCGGACAGGCAGCAGACTCGGCCGAGGCCTTCGCGGGTATCGACGGCACCCTCCTGTTTGCGACAGTCGGCGTGGTGATCCTCATCCTGTTGCTCACGTATCGGAGCCCGATCCTTTGGTTGTTCCCTGTCATATCGGCGGCGGTTGCACTCGGAAGTGCGCAAGGGGTGATCTATCTCCTCGCCAAGAACGGCGGCATCACCGTCAACGGCCAGAGCGCCGGAATTCTCACCGTGTTGGTCTTCGGTGCCGGCACCGACTATGCATTGCTTCTTGTCGCCCGCTACCGCGAAGAACTCCGTCGCCACCACGATCGTCATGAGGCTATGGCCGAAGCACTGCACCGGGCTGGGCCCGCGATCTTCGCCAGCGCAGGCACTGTGGTGCTCGGCATGCTCTGCCTGCTCGCTGCCGAAATGAACTCGACCAAGGGTCTCGGACCCGTGTGTGCGATCGGTGTCGGTGTCGGTGTTCTCGCCATGTTGACCTTGCTACCGGCACTTCTTGTCATCGTCGGTCGCTGGGTTTTCTGGCCGGCCAAACCAGCCGAGGGAACGGCCGATCCGACCGATACCGGCCCGTGGGCCAAGGTTGGCATCTGGATATCGGGCAAGCCGCGCGCAGTGTGGATCGGGACCGCGCTGGTGCTGGGAGCACTGGCATTCGGCTCGCTCAGCCTCAACGCTCACGGGATGACCACGGCCGAAGGGTTTGTTGGAAAGCCCGATTCCATCAAGGGCGACGCCATGGTTCTCCGGCATTTCGATACTGACCGAGGCAACCCCGTGATTGTTATGACGACTCCGGACAGGCAAGATGCCGTCGCAGCTTCCGTCAAGGGCACCAAAGGGATCTCGTCG
>JBDSQP010000272.1:0-2483 GCA_039929755.1 Aeromicrobium sp.
CGACTCCGACGTGCCCCAATTCTCGACAGTGTGGTTCCTTCCGGTTGCAGCACTCGGTCTGTGCATCGCGGCCGCCCTGCTGGATGATCTACTCCCCGGCCGGTGGACGCCAACCGCCGCCGGGGTGGCTTATATGGTCATCCGGGTGTTGACGGTGCTGCTTCTCGCCACGCTCGGGTTTTCGCTGACAGTGATCCCACCGGTCGCGATAGCTCTGCTGATGGTGGGTGTGTTCGCATCCAGGCCCCTGGGATTCCGGCTCGTAACACTCGGCGTGATCTCTCCGCTCATCTGGTGGCCATTCCTGCGCATCCAAGCCAGCGTCACGACCGTCGTGCCTCTGAGTCAACTTCCAGCCGCGGTCATGCTGGGAGCAGGCGCAGGACTACTGGTGGCCATCGCGCACGGAGACATCCGTGCCCCACGACTACCCGGAACGCTCGTCAAGACCACAGTGATGGTGGCCATCGTCGCTGCATCGATCGGCGGTACGTCAGAACGCGTGTGGGCACACGACCCGGGCCAAGGAGAACATGTCCGCGAAGGTCAACTGACGGTCGATCGCCACGGCGTTCAGGCGACTGTCGCGGCCACCTTTTCCAGCCCGTGCGGTGAACTGCGTGCCGTTCGGACAGTCGCACGTCGAGCGGGACAGACGCTCACTGGAACCCTGTACAAGGACAAGTCGACTACGTGCGAGTTCGCCGGCTCGATCAAAGGACTGAACGCCGGCCGATGGTTCGTGTATGCCGAAATGCGCGTGGCCGACGGCCGGCATCTGGAAATGTGGCTTCCGGTCAAGGAAGGCGAACGGGCCACGGCTGACCGGTCCCTCTACGCGGCGCCGGGGTCGACGTCGAACACCACCAAGAACCTTGCCGGGGGAAGCCTGCTCATCGTGGTGGTCGCACTGTTCGTCACATGTCTTCGCCTGGGACGCCGCGCCGGAGCCACCGCGGTGGCGTGATCCCGAACTTTTGGTGCCGGTTCTAGGATGAGTTACATGCCATCGTCACGACGACCCCGCACCGCCGCGCGTCGCGCTGGCTGGGCAGTGTTCGTGTTGACTATTGTCCTGGGTGTCGTCGGTATGCATGGGTTGTCGATGTCCTGTTTGGGTGGCTCGGACCATGACGTGGTGATGGCCATGTCGGCCACACCAGTATCCAGCTTGGACACGATGAGTCATGTTGCCCCCAATTCCGGACCGACGTTCCGCCACGATGCGCCGGCTGGCGGTGTCGCGCTCATGTGCATCGCGATTCTTGCTGCGGGTCTCCTGTTGGCCGCATGTTTCGCTGTTGCGTTGCGCGGAGGCTGGCTGGTACGACAGCCAATTCTGCACATTCAAACTCTCAGTCGAACACGGCGATTTCGAGCGCCGCCTGATCTGGTCAAGTTGTCGATTCTGAGGTGCTGATCGGTCGAGCCGAACTCATGTCGAGCTCGGTCAAACCTGACCCATCATTCGCACTTCAAGGAGACAACACTATGCGCAACAAAACAATTCTGGCCGCCAGCCTGGTGGCCCTCGCACTTGTCATCGCCGGCTGCGGCAGCAAGTCGAACAGCACTGAAATCACCTTCAACAAGTCAGATGTGACCTTCGCCCAGGAGATGATTCCCCATCATCAGCAGGCGGTGGAAATGGCCGACCTTGCTGACACGCGCGCGACCAGCCCCGAGGTCAAGGCGCTGGCCGCAAAGATCAAAGATGCTCAAGGCCCGGAAATCAAGACCATGACCGGTTGGCTCAAGAGCTGGAACAAGGACGTCCCGACGAGCATGTCCGGCATGGATCACGGAAGTTCAGACATGCCCGGCATGATGACGGCCGACGAGATGGCAAAACTCCAGGGAACCAGCGGTGCCGACTTTGACCGCCAGTTCCTCACGATGATGATCGCTCACCACCAAGGCGCCATCACCATGGCCAAGACCGAACAGAATGACGGCAAGTACGTCCCGGCCGTTTCTCTTGCGGAGAAGATTCAGCAGGCACAAACTGCCGAAATCAAGACGATGCAAACGATTCTCGCCTCGTAAGACGTTGTGCCGTGCAGGTGATCTCCTGCACGGCGCAACTTCGGGCAGGACTCCCGTCCCCTCGCATCATCAAGCGCCGCACCATCGGGCGCCGCCGCCATCTCTCGCGACCGGAGACTGTTCCATGACATCGCACAGCCATTTCCACGAAAACCTCGACGACGGACCTCCACGCAAATCACTGGCCAGGGTCCTGGCATTGATTGTCGGACTCATTGCCGTTGCCGTCGCTGTTGGGATTGCCGTCCTATGGCCCGACAGCTCGAACGTTTCGAAGGACCAGAATCCCTACAGCGGCCAAGGCGTACACATCGTGACCGCGACAGTGAAGTCGGTGACGCCGTATGACTGCGGAAGCGGCGGCGAGGGACCCGATGGCTTGCCCATGGTCAAAGGGGACTGCGGCAAAGTAGTGGCGTTGACCAAAACCGAGACGG
>JBDSQP010000273.1:0-5225 GCA_039929755.1 Aeromicrobium sp.
ACGTCATGGTGTTGCGGGATGCGCCTCGTCCGCCACAAAGCGTGGGCAACGTCCCCGACTGTGTCGCCGCACATCGCAACGATCTGCATGCCTGCTCCGGAAAACGTTCGAGCTGGATGCGCTCAGATCCCCTCGCGATCGCGGCCCGACAACTGGCTGACAATCGCATCGAAGTAGCCGACTTGACCAACTATTTCTGCACGGCCACTACGTGTTCGAGTGTCATCGGTGGCGTCATCGTCTACTTCGACCACCAACACGTGACCAAGACGTACTCAGAGAGCCTCGCACCGTTCCTCGTCGGGCCGATGAGTCGCATCGTGGCCAAGGCCGTTCGTGACTGACTCGCACTCCTATGGCGTTGTCGGCGCGATCGGGACGCTTTCGACGGTACTCCAGGACCGCATCACCGCCACCAACCCGGAGTTGACGATCCGCGAGACCGGCAGCGCCGACGCCTTCATCCTGAGCCAGCATCCCCTGACGCCTTGGCATGGAACGTCGTCACGAGGATTCGTCTGGGACGCGATCAACCCATCTGCCAAGGTGGCGGACTGGAAAGACGCGATGCACGCCGCGTGCGCTCCCGGGTTGGCAATCACCGATGACGGCATAATCCTTCATGCCTCCGAGTGGGCGGTTCAGCCGGTCTACATACACCGTCAGGGCGACGTCCTCTTGTTCGCGACAACGATCAACGCCATCTTGAGACTGGTCGATGGCAAACTCGATCCCGACTGGGACGCATGGGCGGCGATCCTTGCCGTGAAGTGTCCGCTTGGCGGCCGCACACCCTTCGCGTCCATTGCCCGGCTTGGCGCTTCCATCAGTCACGTTGTCGACACACGGACCCGCAGGTTTTCCTCCGCCCGAGAGTCTCCTCGGACTATTGGCGAGAACCGTGAGCCGGCAAGCGCGGCCGAGATCGCCGAAACGATAAAACTTGCCCTCGTCTCCGACCCGGACCTCGACCCTTCCAGTCCTCAGGAAGGCGGCTACCTCGCGTCCCTTCCGCTCACCGGTGGCTGGGACTCTCGAATGATCGCCGGCACTGCCTGCAACCTGTTCGGGCCAGGCGCATTTAGCGCGCTGACAACGCCAAAGCACACAGAAGGCGACGACCCCGACGTCACCGCGTCGACCCAGGTGGCCACATTCCTGGGAATCACTCAGACCGTGACCTTCCCCGATTCCAGCACTTTTTCCACCTACGCCTCACGCGCCTTCGAGCTCGTGGAGTACGAGACTTGGGAACACTTATGGTTCGAGCCGGCGGTGGCTCACCTGCATCAACGGAAGCTGCCGGTCCTCGACGGCCTTGCCGGCGATGCCCTCTTCAAGAATGACATCGTCAGCGAAGATCTCCTGGCAGCGAGGACCACAGCTGAGGTCGGCGACAGGCTATGGGGGATTCTGAACAAACTGCCAAAATCGGCGGCGCCGGGCCTGCCCGATCACCTACGTGATGAACTCGTCGCCCGTGCGCGAGTCGACATGGAGGTCAGCCGGTCCGGCCTGGAGGGAATGCGCGACGAGGGCAGGCACGCAATGCTGCGCACCCGCACGTGTCACGGAATCGCGCTGGCTCCATACAAGATGATCGCGTCTCACACGCGCGCCATCACACCCCATCTCCACCCCGATGTCGCGAATGCGATCCTGTCCGTTCCGTGGCAACAAAAATCGAACAGCGCACTGGCGCGCGCCGTCCTGGAAGAAATACGTCCTGGACTCAGCAAACTCCCGTCGACCAACGACAGACCTCGTACATTGCCAACCACAGGCAGCATGCGATGGGACAGCCCGAACTCGATGGATTGGACACGTGAACGCATGTCCCGCCTCAACGAACTCGCCCACGTCGGTCTTTCGGCGGACGACGCCACCGCACTCCACGCCAAGCGCTTCGAGCGTTGGCGAAACGGGCTGATCGTTCTTGCCTGCTGGCTCGAGACCTACGAGTCTCGCCTCACCTCGACCCGACCCCCATGGTGGTGAGTGCGATGACCGAGAACAACCGGGCAGCTCGCCGACATACTTTGCTCGTCGTGGCAGACGGCGAGATCGACATCGATCTTCTCCGGCGTCGATTCACCGAGATCGTTGTCGTTCATCCCCGCCCGGACGGAAGTTTCGATCCGCTGGTCGGCGACGGATTCGATCGGGCGTTCGTCAGCGGCCGCCTGGAAGATCCGCACGCACTACGCAGCTACATCGCATTCGTCCGACCCCGCATACGCGCGCGGGCACGAATTGAATTCCTCACAACCAAGGATTCCCTCGGCGACGGCATGAACGCACTCACCCGCTCCCTGCGGAACTACAACGTGACGGCGCAAAGCTGGGCCGAAGGCACCCGCATTCTGGTCGCCGAGGAAAAGCCCCGACGGCTCCGTGCGCGAATCCGTCAGCTACTGCGTCGAATCCGCCCGTCCCGACGTGCGGGCCAGTAGCAGTCAGGCCGAATCGCCGAAGCGAAGGACCGCCTGGCGCTGACCTGCCGACGCGCCTACATAGGGCACCAGTGACGGGTGTTCTTCGCTCCAACGGACAACGATCGCCTTTTCCTGCTCGCGATTGAAGTCGTCCATGACCACAAAAGCATTTGGGGCGAACTTGTCCGCAAAGAATCCGACCGCCGGGTAGCGGGCGACCGGCCCTGTTGCCTGTGGCGGGCCGTCCACGACAAGAATGTCGACTCCCTCGATGTCGTCGAGTACGTCCGTGGAGTACCAGGGCGTGGTGTGGCCGGGCAGGTCCCCCTCAGCCAACGGCGCTAGACGGACCTCGACCTTCGATGCATCGGTGAAACCGTGATTGGCCAAAGTCCTGCGTGTTTCCTTGGCGTAGTGCTCGTCGTGATCCACAGCGATGAGACGTCCAACGCCCGCGATCTCCAGGGCATAGGCGAGCCAGACAGTGGACGTGCCACTTCCCAGGTCAACGACAACCCGCGGTTTGATCCGTTCGACGAGGTCGACCAGTTGCAGGAGCCCTGTGGGGTCAAGCGCCCAACGGCCCGATGAGGGCATCGCGGCCCGCGGCTGGATCCTGGCGAACAACTGAATGAGCGCCTCGACCTCGCGCACGTCCTCGTCGCCCCCGCGGTCCAGCCGTGCCGAGAAACGCTTCAATTCGCGGGACAACGCGCTCGCTCCCTTGTCAATTCGTCCTGTCATCTCCTGTTGAGTGGCTTGCGACTCGGTAACAATTCGAAGCGAGACGTTTTCGATCGCCCGTTCGATCCGCAGGAGTGCCTCGTTGTTCTGCGCGACATTCAGCACAGCGTTCGGCGGAAGTTTGGGCTTACGCACCTTGACCCGTCGCGGCACAACGAGAGCCAGCGCGGCGGTCAACATCTGAAGCACGACGACTGAGGAAATGGCCCAGCGCCAGGAATCGAGGTCTACAGCGATCAGCGCCAAAACGCCAACACCGCCAATGGCGCCGACAACCAAACGTTCCTTGGAACCGAGATTCACGTAGAGCTCATTTCTGTTTGTCGAGCGGGTCAGGCATCAGCGACTTCACGACATCAACGAGAGCGGACGAAGACGCAGACGATTCGTGAAAGGCATAGCCGCGCGATTGCTGCCGGCCGAATTCTTCGGGATCTTTGACGAGCGCGTCAATGGCGTCGCGAACTTCGTCGGGCTTAGCGTAAACGGCCGCCTTGCCGAACTGTGGTTCGTAGCTTGGGTCGAGTATGGCCACAACGCCGTGGGCAAGTGCCTCGAGAACGGCCCAGGAAAGCTCGGGACCCCAGGACCGCTTCGGCACCCCAACAAAGAAGTCGAGTTGGCGAAAATACTCTGCCGGGGCGTGGCCCTCGAGGGCAAGCCAGTTGACCGGCAGAGGCTTGTGCCGGTTGACCTTGTCGAGCAGCCATTTGCTGGCGCCGATCCGCACGTCATAGGCATCGTTGTCGGGCAACATCTGCAGCAACGCATCAATCGACGGTCGATCCTTCAACGCCGATTCGAGGCCGGTGGTTCCGACAACCGGGCGCGGACCGCCGCGTAAGCCACTGAACGGCCGACGCGTTCTGGGCACAGCGGCGAAGGGCCGGGGCTCCAGGATTGTGCGTTCGGCTCCCTCGGCCACGAGTGAGTCGGCAATCGCGCCATTGCTCGGGAGCCATTCGGGTTCGACTCCGAACATTTCGCGGCCGTGACGCTCGACCGTGGCCGGATCGTATGTCAGCCATCCGAGTTCGGGAGTGCGGCACGGGTAGTCCGCAACGATGATGACGCGGTCTGCGCGGAACCGGACCTTGTCGAGCGGCTTCGTGAAATTGAGCACCTCGGGGTCCCGGATGATCAGCACGCGGGCATGGAGGTCTTCATCCCACAAGGCGAACCAGGTTTTGCCGGCCTCTTGCAGCTCGAGGATTTCGTCACGAGGATGACGTCGCCAGCGACGGGCAAAGCGAATGGATTGAGCCTGGGCGACGGCCGTCGAGAAACCGGCCCCGGCCAGGGCAGACACTTCACGTGCACCGGCAGGATGACGCTCGAAGTGTTGACACCAGTCAGACACGACGAGGACATCACATTGTTTATGCGCCGCGTTGCCCGTCCTGAAGAAACGATCCGGAGCGACAAAGCGCCGACCCGCAGCCAGGTCCAGATAGGGGTCGGAAAGTCCAGCCGCGATCGCACGATGCCAAAAGCCATAGGACTCGCGGTAGGCAACGCGGGAGCCGTGGTGCCAACCGAACCTGAACTCTTCACGCGAAAGCGATCCACTCGTCAGTTGGGTCAGGACCAGCGGGAGTTCGACTTCCTTGACCGCCTCGCGACCGAAAGTGAGCCATAGTCGCACCGTGAATTCGGTGTCGGCGCCCTTGCGCACATCGTCGAACGAACCCATGGCTTCGAGAACCGGACCGCGGCGAAAAAGAGGAGAGGAAGGACTCGTACGTTGAGGGCTGACCGCCACCATATTCATGGAAAGGTCGGCGAACACCCTGACTGTGTTGCACATCGTCGCGATGTATTCATCGGATTCGAGCAGAGGCGCCATCTGGCGCTCGATGCGTTCAGGGTGAGCCCAGTCGTCTGAGTCCTTGAAGGCGATGAACTCGCCCCTGGCCAACGAAATTGCATGATTTCGGATCTTGTAGGTGCCGCCGTTCTCATCCATACGGATGAGCCTCACTCGCGGGTCCATGGCCTCTGCCTCGTGAAGCAGGGCATCGAACTCCGGCGGCGAACAGTCGTCGA
>JBDSQP010000274.1:0-1730 GCA_039929755.1 Aeromicrobium sp.
AGTCGGCCTGGGTGTGCAAGCCCTTGGGACGGTGTTGCGGCGATGAATCGGACAGTCCGTAACCCGGCATGTCGGGCGCATACACCCGAAAGCCGTTGTTGCCCAAGAACGGCGCCATGAAACGCCAACCCGCCGTGCCGGACGAGCCGGGCAGGCCGCCATGGAGCAACAAGACCGCCGGCCCGCTGTCCCCCGAGGTCATATAATGCGCCTTTGCGCCGCTCCCGAGTCGCACCCACCGACTCGCCATGCCTGGTACCTCGATGATGCCCTCATCGGTTAACGCCATGTCTTGGTCTCCTTCGTGAATTGTCTATATCCGACTGATGTCTTGCCTGGCCCTAGGTCTACCTCGTCAACCCGCGCTCCTTCGGTGATCGCTTGCGACAACGCAGGAGAAGTCGAGGATCGTCGACCTTGACCGCACCTATCAGGAATCCCGCTGCGTCGGCGTACAGCGCCACCAACTGGTTCTCGTCGTCCCCGAACCTCAGGGCGAGCTCGCCGGCGCTGGGCCGTCCGATGACTCGGTGGCCGTATTGGTCTGACCACACGTAAGCTCGTCCAGTGCTCGATGGGGACGCTCGTTTCGTACAAGGGGTGCGGCCCCCGTAAAACGTCGCCGGGGGCATGGATTTCTGGAAAACCGATCACCCGCGGCTGCTCGTCACACTCCACACCGTCGGTGATCGGCAGACCTGAGGTCTGCATACCCACGATCAGGATCGACACTCGAGCATCTCACCGGGCTGTGGCCCGCCCGACAACAATCGGTGCCACTGACTGGAACGGCAGACGGGTTGACCAAACAAATGGGGCGCCATCGAATCTCAGAAAAAGGTCCGACCGGACCGGGTCACGCACCACTGCGCTACTCATCGTAGGACCGCTCACCGTCGGTGCCGCACCGAGCACGTACGCCGTCAGCGGTGAATCGTTGGACTCCAGCCGGGCCGCCGATATCGGTCGTTCCGTTCGCCGAAACCAGGTCTGGAGCGTCCGCGCGGTCCGAGAGAAGATCGCCGAATGCGGCGGTCTGGCCGCCCGACGAGATGGTGAGACCTGCGATGGAGAGCACTCGAACAATGGAACGGCGTTTCGCATGTGCGGCTGACGATCTGCAGCCCGGCGGCTCGATGACGGTCAAGGGCGAGCCCGCGATCGCCTTGTTCAAGAACCTGGCGGGTGAGTTCTTCGCGACCGCCGACAGCTGTACGCACGAGCAATGGTCGTTGGGCGAGGACAGTGACATCGAGGACAACGAAGTGGTCTGCCCACTGCACATGGCGCGCTTCGACCTCCAAACCGGCGAGGCGTTGTGCTTCCCAGCCACCGTCGCGCTGCAGACCTACGCCGTCGAGGTCGATGACGACGGATCGGTGCACGTGCTCGTCGCCTGAGGCGCCGACCACGCCGTCGACGGTTCCGGCCATCGGTACGTGGCGTTGAGACAGGACCGGTCCGGGGTGAGCATCGATGTCATGGGAATACTGATCGTCGGCACCTCCGTGGCGGGCATCCGCACCGCACAATCGCTGCGAATGCGCGGCTACACAGGGGCGATCACGATGCTCGGCGAGGAGATCCACGCGCCGTACGACAAGCCGCCGATCTCGAAGGAGATGCTGGCACTCGGAGGGGGAGCGCACGTCTCCCTGTTGACGGCTGAGCAGCTCGTCGAGCTCGACGTCGACCTGCGACTGGGAGTCCGGGCAGAGAGCCTGGACCTC
>JBDSQP010000275.1:0-3562 GCA_039929755.1 Aeromicrobium sp.
CCTTGAACTGTTCGGCGACCAACTTCACTTGCGGATCGTCCTTGTCAGCGGTCACGATCGCCACCGCATTGCCCTGGACGTCCTTGTCGAGTACATCGTCGGCATTGCCGATATGACCGCCGAGGAAACCATTGCGCTGCAAATTGATGTTGACGCGGTTGGCGAGTCCGGACCGCTGGCTGGCGTTGTAGACGTTGACCGTGACCAGGTTGGAGGTCACGTCCTCGCCGGCCTTCACGGTGCGCGGCTCGCACGTGGGACCGTCGGCTGCGGGATCGGATTTGGCGGTCAGAAGTTGCGCACCGTATGCCGTTCCGCCAAGGAAAATCACGGCCGCCGCGGCCATCGTGATTTGAGCCTTTGCCCGACTAATTGGTGCCGTACTCATACGTGCCTTCCGATTGTGAATACTCGTGCATGAACCGTGTGGCGTTGTTGCAGTGCGGCACGCACGGCCCTGTGCAATCCGTCTTCGAGGAAGAGTTCGCCGTTCCACAAAACAACGTGGGCGAACAGGTCGCCGAAGTAGGTGGAGTCCTCGTCGAGAAGGTGATCGAGGTCGAGCATGGTCTTGGTTGTGACCAGTTCTTCGAGGCGTACCTGGGAAGGTGCAACCTCGGCCCAAGCGCTCTGAGTGAGTCCGTGATCGGGGTATGGCCGGCCGGCGTTCACTCGTTTGAAAATCACTCTTGCAGTCTAAACAGACGTGCGTAGTTCTGGCGGTAGCCTTGTGCGCATGACCACGAGTGATGACTCACAGGGTGCTCAAACCGGCATTGATGACCCGGCAAAAGCGCTGGCCGAAGCACAGGCTGCGGCCGAAGCGGCCGAGAAGCGAGTGGAGGAGCTGACCGCCGCTGCCGCCGCTGCGGCACAAGCAGCCCCCGCCCCCGAGCCCGCGGCTCCCGCTCCCAAGGTGGCGAGTGAAATCGTCGGGATCGTCAAGGCCGGCTATGCCTTCGAGGGCATAGCGATCGAGATGGGTGCCCTCGTCGACGGTGATCCTGTGCCCGACGCCCAGGTACGCATACCGCTCGCGATGCTCAACCGTCACGGACTGGTCGCCGGCGCCACCGGCACCGGCAAAACGAAAACCCTTCAGGTTCTCGCCGAACAGATTTCGGCCAATGGAGTGCCGGTGTTCGCAGCCGACATCAAGGGCGATCTCTCGGGCATAGCTACTGCCGGCGCGCCCAGCGAAAAGCTCCTCGCCCGTTGCAAGAGCATCGGCCAGGACTGGCAGCCGGTTGCCTCGCCAACTGAATACTTCGCTCTCGGAGGAATCGGCAACGGTGTGCCCGTGCGCGCGACCATCGAGAGCTTCGGACCTACGTTGCTCTCCAAGGTCCTCGGCCTCAACGAGACTCAGGAGTCCTCGCTCGGCCTTGTGTTCCACTACGCTAGGGGTGCCAACCTCGACCTCGTCGATCTCAACGACCTCCGTGCCGTGCTCAAATTCCTCAGCGGAGTCGAGGGCAAGGAGGCGCTCAAGGATCTCGGTGGCTTGTCCTCCTCGACTACCGGCGTGATCCTCCGCGAACTCATCAGCTTTGCCGATCAGGGAGCGGATGTGTTCTTCGGCGAGCCGGAGTTCATCACTTCGGACTTCCTACGCACGACCTCTGATGGCAAGGGGATCGTGTCCCTCCTCGAGGTCCCCGGTGTACAGGACAAGCCGGCCCTGTTTTCCACCTTCCTCATGTACCTTCTCGGGCAGCTATTTAAGGAGCTCCCGGAGGTCGGAGACGCGGACAAGCCCAAACTGGTGTTCTTCTTCGACGAAGCGCACCTGTTGTTTGCCGGCGCTTCGAAGGACTTCCTGCAGACGATCACTCAGACGGTCCGCCTCATCCGCTCCAAAGGTGTTGGCATCTTCTTCGTGACGCAGACGCCCAAGGATGTCCCGAGCGATGTGCTCGGGCAGCTCGGCTCGCGTGTCCAGCACCAATTGCGAGCCCATACGCCGGACGACGCCAAAGCACTCAGGGCAACCGTGTCGACATACCCCAACAGCGGGTACGACCTCGAGCAGGTCCTCACGAACCTCGGCATCGGCGAAGCGATAGTCACCGTCATGAGCGAACGAGGTGCGCCGACGCCTGTGGCATGGACGCGTTTGCGGGCTCCGCAAGGTTCGATGGATCCGACCCCGACAGATCGAATCCAGGCCGCGATCGCCGCGTCGCCGCTCATTTCCAAATACGGTGTCGCGGTCAATCCCGAGTCGGCATCGGAAACGCTGGGAGCCAGGGAAGCGGCGTCGACCAAGACAGCCGAGCGGACCCGGGTCAGGGAAGAAGCCGACAAGCTCGCCAGGCAAAAGGCGCCGCGCACGACAACCCGTCGGTCTAGGCGGATGTCACCCATGGACAAGGCGTTGGGCGAAGCGGGCCGCACCGCCGGCCGTACGCTCGCGCGCGAACTGCTGAAAAACATCTTCAAGCGGCGCTAACGGATGAATTCGTGACAAACGTCAGGGAAGAAATCAGGGTCATCCATGGTTGTCTTGATCAACTAACTTGTGAATGATGTGAATTGGCTCTCCCGAACAGGCGGATTGCCACACTGAGAAGTGGTTCGACGGGAGGGATTCGGTGTACGAATCACCCAGTTCTGCCGCGCGAGCCAAACAACTCATCACGACCGTCAAATTCTCGCGTCGCCACGTCAAACGCGGCGTCATCGAGCTCGCCTTCCTCAGTGTTCTCTACGTCGCCTACAGCGCCTCGCGCCTGTTGGCGTCGAATGACTTCCAGGCTGCGCGCGGTCGCGCGGTCGATCTGCTCAACTTCGAGAAGTCGTGGCGGATCGCGATCGAGAAGCCGCTCAACAGCCTTTTCGCTCGAGACGACTGGCTCGGGATTTTTGGCAGTTTTTGGTACGCCACCACGCACTACATCATCACCGCCGGTGTCCTGATCTGGCTCTACCGGCGCGGCCCCGGTCAGTACGTCACCGCCAGACGGGCACTTGTCATCGCCACCATGGTCGCGTTGGCCTTCTACCTGCTCATGCCGATGGCCCCGCCGCGTTTGCTCGACGGCAGTTACATAGACATTCTCAGCCAGCACGCCCAGGCAGGGTGGTGGGGCGCGGATGCCTCCGCCCCGCGCGGCTTCGGTGACATGACGAATGAGCTCGCCGCGATGCCCTCTCTTCATGCCGGCTGGGCGCTTTGGTGTGCGCTGGTGCTGATCAGGGCCAATGTGAAACCCGTTTACCAATACATGGGCATGATCTATGCGCTGGTCACGACCATCGTCATCGTCGGCACCGCAAACCACTGGGTACTCGACGCGGTTGTCGGCTGGATGGTTGTGGGTGTCGGTTGGTTCGTGGTCCTGGCCTGGGACAAGCGCAGCCCGGTCAGCGCCCACGAGGAGATCATTCAGTTCGAGTGAGCCGGGCGGGGGGCTCAAGAGGCCTAGACCGGGGCGATTCTTTCGGGCCAGTCCGCTAGTCACTTTGTGCTATTCCTGTGAAGTTCCTGAGCGATCTAACTTCAAGTAGGTGCTGGAATCGACTTGCTCGCCGGGCGCTGCCGAAGTCCACTCCTGGATGG
>JBDSQP010000276.1:0-4287 GCA_039929755.1 Aeromicrobium sp.
GATTTTTTGTCCCGCCATGCTCTCGCTTGTCCTTCTCTTCGTTCCGCTGGTTCGATTTCGCCTCGGGTCAAGGAGAAAACGGATGCCCCCTCGCCGACCCCCGAGGTCGGGCGTGTCGCGCGCGCACGGAGGCACGAAACTTCACACACTTGTCGAGTTAGGTAGTTGGACCCGCATCCTTCACGGGTCGAGCTCAATCTCAGATTCGGTGCTGCTGTGCCCCGCAATCGGCCAAAATGCCTGGAAAGGCGGGCCGGACGAGCTTTTCTGCAGCACCCCTGCGATCGAGCCGGAGCAACCGAAATATTGTGTCAGAAATGGGTGCACAAACACAAATCGAGTTGCTATGCCTTGGCACACGTCATCACCGCATCGCTGAGAGATACCTCTCGTGGTGCCCCTAAAGATAGCCTGACCTGCACCGATGCCCTTAGACTTGGCCCATGATCACGCTCGAGACGACCACTTCGCATCCCGTCGCCACCCTTATCGGCGAAGCCTTTGCGACTCCCGTTCGACTCTTGGGCAAGATCGAACTTC
Source organism: Aeromicrobium sp. (assembly GCA_039929755.1). GTDB lineage: Bacteria > Actinomycetota > Actinomycetes > Propionibacteriales > Nocardioidaceae > JACMOZ01. The sequence continues at coordinate 541 of JBDSQP010000276.1, forward strand.
TCCTCGACGAGACCATCGGAACTCTGCAGGCTGTTCGTCCTTCGATCGAGGCAGTCGGCCAGGCGATCGACAATGGTTTGCTGGATGACGTTCGTGCACTTGTCGACCAGCTCGAGTCCTTCCCTGACCTTCAGAGTGACGTCCGTGCCGCGACCGACGCAGCGGAACGTCTTGCGGGTCTGGTCAGTCTGACTTTCAGCCCCCTCAACAGCATTCCCGGAGCGCGCCGGGTGACGAACCGCCTGTCGCGAGGAACGGCACCGGCACCGATCGGCAGCTGACGTCAGGCCGCGGCTGTCCCGAAGAGCAGGCCAAGCGCATAGGTCACCGAAGCCGCGCCGAAGCCGATCGCCAGCTGGCGCCAGGCGCAGAGGAACGGTCTGCCTCCCGTGAGGAGCCCGACGACCGTGCCTGTGCCCAGCAAGGCAAAGCCCACGATGATGGCTGCGGCCGTCACGGCGGGTGCTCCGCTGAGTCCGACCAGGAACGGCAACACCGGCAAGATCGCGCCTGAAGCGAAGAAGGTGAAACTCGAAATCGCTGCGCCGAGGCCGGTGCCCACGGCCTCGTGATCGTCGGGCGTGGCCGCTTCGGACGATTCGCCGCGCGCTGTCAGCGAGCCAAGGGTCTCGCGTGCACGATCAACGGCTTCGCCCGCAGACATCCCGCGTGCACGGTAGACAAGGGCAAGTTCGTTGGCGTCGACGTCGAGGTATTTGAGCACGTCATCGGTCTTGGGATCCGGGGTCGAAGCCTCAAGCAGCTCGCGTTGCGAACGCACCGAAACGTATTCGCCCGCACCCATCGACAGCGCTCCGGCCAACAGTCCGGCGAAACCGGTCAGGGTCACGATCCGATGGGACACCCCACTGGCACTCATACCGACGACGAGCGAGAGGTTGCTGACCAGGCCGTCATTGGCGCCGAAGACGGCTGCCCGGAAGGTGCCTGACAGGCGATTGCGTCCACGGATAGCGAGACCTCGGACGACCTCTTCGTGGATCTGCTCGTCCGCCGCCATCGCGTGAGTCGCGTCGGCGTCGCTTTCGTAAGGTGACCGCGCTTCGCGTCGTTGGGCAAGCGCCAGCACGAAGACCGATCCGAAACGCCGGGCGAGGAAACCGATGACACGCGTACGCAGATCGCCTCGCTGTGGTTGGCCGACGTCGTTGCCGAGCAGGGAAACCCAATGCTGTTCGTGGCGGGACTCCGCTGAGGCGAGCGCAAGAAGAATTTCGCGTTCTTCGCCGGCACGGCGGCCCGCGAGGTCGCGATAGACGGCTGCCTCTGCCCGCTCATTGGCCAAATAGCGGCGCCAGCGCCGAATGCTCGAGGACGGCGGTGTCTGACTGCGCGGGCTTGCATCGCGGTCTGTCACAACTCTGAGCCTATCGGAGTGTTGCCGATCGAAGTCTTGTCAGTGATGAAGATGCTGTTCCTTGTCGACATGGCCTTGAGGTTCTATCTGAAAAGTGCTGTGTTCAACGTCGAAATGTTCCGAAAGGCAACTACGCAGGCGATCGAGCACGACCTCCGCCTGCCCCATGTCGGTCACCGAATCCTCTACGACAACGTGCGCGCTCATGATCGGCATACCGGAGGTGATCGTCCAGACGTGGAGGTCGTGGACGTCCTGTACGCCGTCCATGCCCTTGATGTGGGCGCGCAACTCCCCGAGATCGACATCCTTGGGCGTGCCCTCCAGCAGAACCTGGGAGACGTCATGCAGGAGAGACAGTGCGCGCGGGACGATCATGGCGGCAATCAGGAGCGAAGCGACCGGATCGGCGAGATACCAGCCCAGCGTACTGATCAGAATTGCGGCCACGATGACCGCGAAAGAGCCGAGCGCATCGCCCACAACTTCGAGGTAGGCTCCGCGAACATTGAGGCTTTCCTTTGCCCCCGCGCGAAGCAGCAGTATGCCGATGACGTTGATGAAAAGGCCGATACAGCCGGCGACGATCATCAGAGCGCCATCGACCTTGGGTGCATCACCGAAACGCTTGATCGCATGGAAGGCCACCCACGCCGAGAGACCAAGCAGAACCAGTCCGTTGAGCGCGGCGGCGAGGATTTCCGTGCGGTGGTAGCCGAACGTACGGCGTGAGCCCGGCCTGCCACCAACTTGCGCGACGCTGATCGCGACAACAGCCATCGCGACGCCGAACGTGTCACCGAGCATGTGTCCGGCGTCAGCGAGCAACGCGAGGCTTCCGGTGATCCAGGCGGCAACAGCCTCGACCACCAGGACAGTCAGCGAGAGGGCGAGGACGAGGAGAAGCCGCGAGCGATGTTGCACACCGTGCCCATGATTCGCACCGTGCCCGTGGTCGTGCCCCATATGAACAAGGTTAGGGCCGCGCCACGAAATTATCGACTTAGGTGTCCATCAAAAGGACGCGACTGACAACCACTGTCAATCACCCGCGTGGACACAGCAAAACCCCGCCCTGCTCGGAAGCAGGACGGGGTTTTCGAGAGAGCCGAAAGTCAATCTATTTGTTGACTATGCTCACTTGCTGATCTTGGTGACGCGACCGGCGCCAACCGTACGTCCACCTTCACGGATGGCGAACCGAAGTCCCTCTTCCATGGCGATGGGCTGGATCAAGACGACCGACATCTCGGTGTTGTCGCCGGGCATGACCATCTCGGTGCCTTCAGGCAGCGTGACGACGCCGGTGACGTCCGTGGTGCGGAAGTAGAACTGCGGGCGGTAGTTGTTGAAGAACGGCGTGTGACGGCCGCCCTCTTCCTTCGAAAGGATGTAGACCTGGCCATCGAACTCCGTATGAGGAGTCGTCGAACCGGGAGCAATAACAACCATGCCGCGCTCGACATCTTCGCGCTTGGTGCCACGGAGAAGGAGACCAACATTTTCGCCGGCCTGGCCCTCATCGAGCAACTTGCGGAACATCTCGATGCCAGTGACCGTGGAGGTCTGCTTGACGTCGCGGATGCCGATGATGTCGACAGTCTCGTTGACCTTGACGATGCCGCGCTCGATACGACCGGTGATGACGGTTCCACGACCAGTGATCGTGAAGACGTCTTCGACGGGCATCAAGAAGGGCTTCTCGGTTTCGCGAGGAGGCATCGGGATGTAGTCGTCAACGGCCTGCATGAGTTCGAGGATCGACTCGCCCCACTTCGCATCACCCTGAAGTGCCGGGTGAGCCGCGACGCGGATGACGGGGACATTGTCGCCGTCGAACTCCTGGTCGCTGAGCAATTCACGAACTTCGAGCTCAACGAGCTCAAGGATCTCTTCGTCATCGACCATGTCGCACTTGTTGAGTGCAACGACCATCGCGGGCACGCCGACCTGGCGAGCGAGCAACACGTGCTCACGCGTCTGGGGCATGGGACCGTCGGTGGCGGCAACCACGAGGATCGCACCATCCATCTGCGCCGCACCCGTGATCATGTTCTTCACGTAGTCAGCGTGTCCTGGGCAGTCGACGTGGGCGTAGTGACGGTTTTCCGTCTGGTACTCCACGTGTGCAATCGAGATCGTAATACCGCGTTGACGCTCTTCGGGTGCCTTATCGATCTGGTCGAAAGCGGACGCCTCGTTGAGAGTCGGGAACTTGTCGTGCAACACCTTGGTAATCGCCGCGGTAAGAGTCGTCTTACCGTGGTCGATGTGACCGATGGTGCCGATGTTCATGTGCGGCTTGGTCCGCTCGAACTTCGCCTTAGCCACTTGGGCTCCTCCTGAATTGAATGAATCTTTTGTCTGTA
>JBDSQP010000277.1:0-1720 GCA_039929755.1 Aeromicrobium sp.
CTCGTCCGCCGAGCTGGGCGAAGTCGTGGCATCGCAAATGCGCTTGCTCATGCAAAGCGCCCTTGGCCTCACCGAAGAGTCAATCCGCGAACTGGTCGGAATGCTCCAACCCGAAGCCCAGAACCCCGAACCGGTTGCGGTGGAGTCAACAGTGAGCGCGGCGACCGCCGAAGAGCTCCGGAGGCGTGGGATTGTCCTGCTGGCGAAGTCGGCCGACGTCTATATCTCCGAAGACGTACATCCAGCATTCGACCGCGTGCTGAGCGACATTGCCCCCGACGAGGCCCGAATGCTGCTCTACATGGCCAACAACGGTCCGCAGCCAATCGTCGACGTACGAACCAATCGCCCTTTGGGTATTGGGTCGGAATTGGTCGCCGGAGACCTCAACTCCATTGCCGAACAGGCCGGCTGCCGACGCCGGGATCGCGCTGGTGCCTATCTGATCAACCTGGAACGGCTGGGACTGCTCGAAATCTCGGACGACCCAGTCGAGCTCAGCCGCTACATGGTGCTCGAGGTTCAGACCAATGTCGAGGAGGCCCTCAAGAAGGCCGGCCGTGTGCCGAAGATTCTGCGCAAAAGCCTCCATCTGACCCATTTCGGCGAAGAGTTCTGCGACACCTGCTTCGACGTCAGGCCGAAGCCCTCAAAGTGACTGGGCGTTCAGCCCACGCGAGCTGCGAGGGAGTTACCCGGCAGGATTACCTCGACGAGCATCCCCTCGGTGAGTTGGCGGCCGCGTTGGGTTTCGACCTCGCCGTCGACCGTGACATCCCCGCCGACGATCAACTCCCGCGCCAGGGCCCCCGACTCGGCGAGACCGGAGAGCTTGAGGAATTGGCCGAGCCGGATCGTTCCGCCATTGGTTTCGACGGTGGGGACGTTGTCAGCGGTCATGCGCCAAGTCTGCCAGCCTCAAGCAGAGCGACGCGAGATCGCCCGATTCTGGCCGCGTTTCGATGTGGCGACGATCGTGCTCATGACGTCTCCTTCTTGTCGAGCCAGTTGCCGAGGGTATCGAGGATGCCCTTATAGCCCTCTTCGCGCTGCGTCCCGTTGTCGAAGCCGTCGAGGTGGACGCCGTATTCCGTGAAGGTGAGGTTGGTCGAGTCGCCGACCGGTTCGAAGGTGATGGTTTGGACCGAGGTCGAGATGTGGTCGCCGTTGACCCACATGTCATACGACGACACGATCCGCTGTTCCTCGACGATGTCTGTGTAGCGGGCGACATAGCGGCTCACGACCCCGCCGTGGAACTTGCCCTCATTGACGTCGACCCCGCCGACCTCAAAGTTGTGCGCGAAGTCGGTCAGCTCATACACGTCCCCGCCCTCGCCGAACCATCCACGTTTGGACTCTTCGTTGGCAAAGGCATCCCATGCTGAGGCGACCGGCACGTCGTACGTCCGTTCGATGACGAACGTGTGGTGGGCTTCGCTGCGCTCGGCGCTCATCGTGCCACCGACTTGCCCAAGGCGTCGAGCATTTCGCCCGCGTCATGTGTTGCTGCGTTTACCGTGCCGCCGCCGAGGCGGAAATCGACTGACAGCCCTTCGTGCCCGCCGAACCAGGGGGCCATCGCGTCCTTGTCGCTCAGCGCTTCATACGTGCGCTCGAGCGTGAATGAGGAATGTATGTTCTGGCGTTCTGTTGTGGTTTTCACTTCTTTTCTCCATCCTTGGTGTTTGCGCGGGTGAGGTAGTCCCCCAGGCGATCA
>JBDSQP010000278.1:0-2352 GCA_039929755.1 Aeromicrobium sp.
CTGGGCGGCGTATTCGAGCAGTGTCGGTTCGGTCTCGAGTGCTTGCGAAAGGAAGGACTCACCGGGAACGAACAGCACGACGAATTCGGGCGCCCGATCGAACTGCTTCCAGTAGCCCTTACCGGCGAGCTGATCGATGTGCGTACGGATCTGGCGGACATGTTGCCGCAGGTGGGCGGCAATTTCGTCCTCGTCCTCGGCCTGGGCAGCATCGAGGTACGCATCCAGCGGGACCTTGGAGTCGACGACGACCTGCTTGTCGCCGGCAAGGCGAACGATCATGTCGGGCCGCAACAGCGAGTCCTCGCCATCGCGCACGCTGACCTGAAGGTCGAAATCGCAGCGGTCGATCATGCCGGCGAGTTCGGCGGTGCGCTTGAGGTGCATTTCGCCCCACTGCCCACGGACCTGCGGTCGGCGCAGGGCAGTGGCCAACGACGAAGTCTCCTTGCGCAGCGACTCGTTGGTGAGGCGTACGGCGTCAACCTGCTCGCGCAGTTGCGCATGCCACTCGATACGGCTCGACTCGAGTTGCTGGAGGCGTTCGGTGAACCGGTCGAGGCTCTCGCGGACAGGAGCGACAGCCGTCGCAGTTGCGGCCGTCGAAAGACCGAAGTGGTCGACCGCGGTCGTTTGATTGCGCCGTAGGGTCCGGCTTCCGACGAGGAGGCCGATCGCCAGACCGGTCGTGAGGGCGAGGATCACAAGGATCAGGGAAGAAGCGTCCATACGTCCACAGTCGCATGGGGGTCTGACAGTCTGATACGACTGGATCGTGTTGTTGACTCCGATCGAGACTGAGCGACTCCTGCTTCGCCCGTATGAGAATTCCGATGCCAGTCGCGTTCTCGACATTCTGAGCCGTCTCGAAGTCATCCGCTGGCTGGGCAATCCGCCCTACGTGCCTATGGAAACACTCGATGAGGCGCTTGCGTGGATCCAGCGGTGGCGCGACCGCCACAACGCGGACCACTTCCAACGGGCGTACGCGATCGAGGTGCGCGAAACCGGGATCGTCGCCGGCACGGTACTCGTGGCGCGCGCCCATCGGATCGAGGGCGGCTTCGTCAACGAGTACGAGGTTGGCTGGCATCTACATCCCGATTCTGTCGGGCACGGGTATGCGACCGAGGCCGCAGCAGCCGTTTTGGACGCGACCTTTGTCGATGGATTGGAAGACATCTACGCCGGCATGTTTCCGGACAACGAGCCCTCGGCCTCGGTTGCCCGCCGACTCAGATTGCGCGAGATTGGCGTGCAGGAGGATCCCTGGTACGGCGGTGACGGCCGGCTGTTCCATACGACGCGGGACCAATGGGAAGCGCGATTCGAACAGGACGCCGCAACCCCGTAAGGTTCTCCCTTGTGGCACTTTCTATCGGAATCGTCGGACTCCCCAACGCTGGCAAGTCGACGCTCTTCAACGCATTGACCAAAAACGACGTTCTCGCGGCGAACTACCCGTTCGCGACGATCGAACCCAACGTGGGTGTGGTCGGTGTCCCTGACGCCCGTCTCGCGAAGCTCGCCGAGGTTTTCGGATCCGCCAAGTTGCTCCCGGCGACGGTGCAGTTCGTCGACATCGCCGGCATTGTCCGCGGTGCCTCCGAGGGTGAGGGGTTGGGCAACAAGTTCCTCTCGCACATCCGCGAATCCAACGCGATCTGCCAGGTTACGCGCGTCTTCCGCGACGAAGACGTGACCCACGTCGACGGCAAGGTTTCGCCCGCCGACGACATCGAGACCATCGCGACCGAGCTGATCCTCGCCGACCTCCAGACCATCGAGAATGCACTGCCGCGACTCGACAAGGAGTCCCGCAAGGACAAATCGCTCGTGCCCGCATTTGAAGCGGCCAAGCAGGCCCAGGCCGTTCTTGAGACCGGTAAGGGCGCATTCAACGCCGGACTCGACATGGAGCATCTCAACGACCTCCACCTGCTCAGTGCCAAGCCGCTCATCTTCGTGTTCAACTGTGACACCGAAGAGCTCAACGACGAAGACCTCAAGTCGCGTATGAGTGCACTGGTCGCTCCCGCAGAGGCGATCTTCCTGGACGCCAAGTCCGAGGCCGAACTCGTCGAGCTTGGCGACGACGAAGATGCCGACGCCATGCGCGCCGAAATGCTCGCCGACATGGGTGTCGAAGAGCCCGGTCTCGATGCCCTCGCCCGCGTCGGATTCGACACCCTCGGCCTGCAGACCTATCTCACGGCTGGCCCCAAAGAGACTCGTGCCTGGACAATCCCCAAGGGCGCCACGGCACCCGAGGCGGCCGGCGTCATCCATACCGATTTCCAGCGCGGGTTCATCAAGGCCGAGATCGTTTCATTCGACGATCTGATGGTCGCC
>JBDSQP010000279.1:0-9369 GCA_039929755.1 Aeromicrobium sp.
GAGGCTGATCTGGGGCGGCGCGGAATACTGCGCGATGATCAAGCGCTTCGGGCGTGGGTACATGCGCCCAGCGTATTGGGAGTGGCCCCGGCCCCCGCGTTTTCACCAAATGAAGGAGATACGGACCGCCTGCGCCCCCAATAGACACTTTTCAGGCCATTGGATGCCGCGGCTCCTTCATTTGGTAACGGACGCGACGGGCAGGGTGCGGTTGCACCGCGGAAGCGGGCATCGCCGCTGCAACGCCCCCCTAACGCGAGAAGGCGCCGGGATTGCTCCCGACGCCCTGTGGTCTCGACCTGCTCGACCAGCGATTTGACCTAGCCGACGACCTCTTCGATCGGCTCCTCGACGGGCGGAAGACCCGCCTGGCGACCGGTGGTGAACACGAAGGCCCCGTCGACGAAGTCGGCGTGTACGTGATCGCCGGCGCTGAGCTCGCCGTGCAGAATCTTCTCCGAAAGCTGATCTTCGATCTCGTGCTGCACCGCGCGGCGCAACGGGCGCGCACCAAGCGAGGCATCGAAGCCAATCTTGATGAGCTGCTCCTTAGCGGGCTTCGTGAGCTCGATTGTGAGATCGCGGTCCATGAGGCGCTCGCTGAGTCGCTTGATGAACAGGTCGACGATCTGCAGCAGCTCTTCGGGGCTCAGCTGTGGGAAGACGATGGTCTCGTCAACGCGGTTGAGGAATTCCGGCTTGAAGTGCTTCTTCAGCTCTTCGACAACCTTGCCGCGCATCCGCTCGTATCCGGTGGCGGTGTCGTTCGACGAGCTGAATCCGATCGGCGTTCCCGTGATGTCTTTCGTACCGAGGTTGGTCGTCATGATGATCACGGTGTTCTTGAAGTCAACGACGCGACCCTGACCATCGGTCAAACGGCCCTCTTCAAGAATCTGCAGGAGGGAGTTGAAGATGTCGGGGTGTGCCTTCTCGATCTCGTCGAAGAGCACCACGCTGAACGGCTTACGGCGCACCTTCTCGGTGAGCTGGCCGCCCTCTTCGTAGCCGACATAACCCGGAGGCGAGCCGAACAGGCGTGACACGGTGTGCTTCTCGGAGTATTCGCTCATGTCCAGCTGGATAAGGGCGTCGTCGTCGCCGAACAGGAAGTTGGCGAGCGCCTTGGACAGCCAGGTCTTGCCGACACCCGAGGGTCCGGCGAAGATGAACGAACCGCCGGGACGGCGTGGATCCTTGAGGCCTGCACGCGTACGACGGATCGCCCGCGACAAGGCTTTGATCGCTTCTTCCTGACCGATGACCCGCTTGTGGAGTTCGGCTTCCATGTTGAGGAGGCGGCCGGACTCTTCTTCGCTGAGCTTCACGATCGGGATGCCCGTGGCAAGAGCCAGGACTTCGGCGATGAGTTCTTCGTCGACGACGGCGACGACATCCATGTCGCCAGCCTTCCACTGCTTCTCACGCTCGTTACGAGCGGCGATGAGCTTCTTTTCTTCATCACGCAGCGAAGCGGCTGCTTCGAAGTCCTGAGCGTCGATGGCGCCCTCCTTGCGGCGACGGACGTCGGCGATGTTCTCATCGAATTCACGCAGGTCCGGCGGAGCCGTCATACGGCGAATGCGCAATCGCGAACCGGCTTCGTCGACGAGGTCAATGGCCTTGTCGGGAAGGAACCGGTCCGAGACATAGCGATCTGCGAGCGTGGCGGCGGCAACGAGTGCCTCGTCGGTGATCGTGACGCGGTGGTGCGCTTCGTAGCGGTCACGCAGGCCCTTGAGCATTTCGATCGTGTGAGCGATCGACGGCTCCGGAACCTGGATCGGCTGGAAGCGACGCTCGAGGGCGGCATCCTTCTCGAAGTGCTTGCGGTATTCATCGAGGGTCGTCGCGCCGATCGTCTGGAGCTCACCACGTGCAAGCATCGGCTTGAGGATGCTTGCCGCGTCGATCGCGCCCTCTGCCGCACCTGCGCCGACGAGGGTGTGGATCTCGTCGATGAACAGGATGATGTCGCCGCGTGTGCGGATCTCCTTGAGGACCTTTTTCAGGCGCTCTTCGAAGTCACCGCGATAGCGCGAACCGGCAACGAGCGCGCCGAGGTCGAGCGTGTAGATCTGCTTGTCCTTGAGGGTCTCAGGCACGTCGCCGCGGACGATGTCCTGGGCGAGGCCCTCGACGACCGTCGTCTTGCCGACGCCGGGTTCACCGATGAGGACAGGGTTGTTCTTGGTGCGCCGGCTGAGGACCTGCATGACCCGCTCGATCTGCGTCTCGCGCCCGATGACGGGGTCGAGCTTGCCCTCCCGGGCAGCTTGCGTCAGGTTGCGGCCGAACTGATCGAGCACCGCCGAGGTGCTCGGCGCGCTCTCACTGGGCGCACCTGTGGTTTCGGACTCTTTGCCCTGGAAACCACTGACGAGCTGGATGACCTGCTGGCGCACACGGTTGAGGTCCGCGCCGAGCTTGACGAGGACCTGGGCGGCAACGCCTTCGCCCTCGCGGATCAGGCCGAGCAGGATGTGCTCGGTGCCGATGTAGTTGTGGCCGAGCTGCAACGCTTCGCGCAGGCTCAACTCGAGAACCTTTTTGGCGCGGGGGGTGAATGGAATGTGGCCGCTCGGAGCCTGCTGACCCTGGCCGATGATGTCTTCGACCTGGCCACGGACCGCTTCGAGCGAGATATCGAGGCTCTCAAGAGCCTTGGCAGCAACGCCTTCGCCTTCGTGGATCAGACCCAGAAGTATGTGCTCGGTGCCGATGTAGTTGTGGCTGAGCATGCGTGCCTCTTCTTGGGCAAGCACAACAACCCGACGGGCCCTGTCGGTAAACCGTTCGAACATTTCGTCCCCCTCAACTGGGTGTATCAATTCATATTAGACTCCGCCAGGAAACGGCGCCGACTAAGTCCACATACCTACTCAACTGGATCGCCGAGGCGTATGTTCCGTCGTTCGCTTACGGCGCAATCGGCACGGGCGACAGCTATTCCGCTCGGGAGAGCGGACCCTGCTGACTATTCCGCTCGAGAGAGCGGAAAGAGAATCGCTTCGCGGATGCCGATGCCCATGAGCAGCATGACCAGCCGGTCTACACCGACGCCCATACCGCCGGCGGGCGGCATGCCGAACTCGAGGGCACGCAGGAAATCCTCATCGATGTCCATTGCTTCGGGGTCACCGGCTGCGGCGAGCTCGGACTGTGCGACCAGGCGTTCGCGCTGGATCACCGGGTCGTTGAGCTCGGAGTATGCCGGAGCGAGCTCGACGCCATTGATGATCAGGTCCCAAGCTTCGACGAGGCCGGGCTTTGTCCGGTGCTTCTTGGCGAGCGGGCGCACGGACTCGGGGTAGTCACAGACGAACGTGGGCTGGATCAGCGTGTGTTCGACGAGCTTTTCGAACAGTTCGAGCACGATCTCACCGGATCCCCAGTGGTCCTGGAGGTTGATCTCGTGCATGACCGCGAACGCTTTGAGCTCTTCCTCACCAGTCTCGGTGTCGACCGGCTTGCCGAGGGCCTCCGAGACGAGCTCGTGGATGCTCGCGCGGCGCCATTCGGCTTCGAGGTCGATCTGGGTGCCGTCACGGCCCGGGACCACCGTGCGGCCGACTGCGCGGGCGGCGTTGATGACGAGGGCACGGATGAGCTCGGCCATCGTGTCGTACGAGCCGTAGGCCTCATAGACCTCGAGCATCATAAATTCGGGGTTGTGGGTGTTGTCGACGCCTTCGTTGCGGAAGGTCTTGCCGATCTCGTAGACGCGGTCAACGCCGCCGACGAGGGCACGCTTGAGGTGGAGCTCGATCGCGATGCGCAGCAACATGTCTTCGTCGAAGGCATTGACGTGAGTGCCGAACGGTCGTGCCGCAGCGCCTCCGTTGGTGTGCTGAAGGACCGGAGTATCGACCTCGACGTAGTCGCTGCCGTCGAGGGTCGCGCGAAGCGACTGCAGGACCTTGGCCTTGGCGCGCACATTGGCTCGGGCTTCGGGTCGGACGATCAGGTCGACGTAGCGCATACGGCTGCGGGCTTCGTCGCTCAACGGATTGTGCTCGTTGGGCAACGGCCGCATCGTCTTGGCGGCCATGGCCCACGAACTGGCCGCGACGGAGAGTTCGCCGCGGCGGCTCGTGATGACTTCGCCAGTAACGGCGAGGTGGTCTCCGATGTCGACGAGTGCCTTGAAGTCCGCAAGGGATTCTTCACCGACTGCCGCGAGCGAGAGCATGGCCTGGAGCTCGGTGCCATCGCCTTCGCGCAGGCGGGCGAAGCAGAGCTTGCCGGTGTTGCGGAGAAAGATCACGCGACCAGCGATCGACACGATTTCGCCGGTCTGGAGATCGGGGCCGAGTGCCTCAGCATCGTGGGTTTCGACGATCTGCTTGAGCGTATGAGTGCGGTCGACGAGGACCGGGTAGGGCTCCTGGCCGCGATCGATCAACTGCTTCCGCTTTTCGCGACGTACGCGCATCTGCTCCGGCAGTTCGTCGGCCTCGGGAATTTGTTCACTCATAGGGCTCCAGCCTAGTGGGGCGCCATCTGCGAGAGTCGGTCAGTGGTTCTTCTCGTGGACGAGGCGCAGCCCGATGAGGGTCAGCCAGGGGTCGCGGTTGGTGATCGTGGAGCAGTTGTCGACGACGACATCTGAATAGCTTCCGGTCACAATGACCGACACGTGGTCTTCGTCGACATCGAGCGCTTCGATCAGGCGATCGACGATGCCGTCGACGAGCCCGGCGAAGCCATAGATCGTGCCGGACTGGATGGCCTCGACAGTGTTCTTGCCGATGACTCCGCGGGGCTGGACCAATTCGACGCTGCGCAATTGGGCTCCCCTGCGGGACAGCGCCTCAAGGGAGAGTTCGACCCCGGGGGCGATCGCGCCGCCGATATAGCGGTTTTCTGCATCGACGACGTCGAAGATCGTGGCGGTGCCGTTGAGGTCGACGACGATTGCCGGGCCGCCGTAGAGCTCAGCAGCGGCGAGCGCGTTGACGATCCGGTCGGCACCGACTTCGCGGGGGTTGTCGGTGAGGATTGGGACGCCGGTCTTGACGCCGGGACCGACGATCGACACGGGCACATTGGCGTAATAGCGGTCAAACATGGCGCGCATCTCGACGGTGACGTTGGGGACGGTCGAGCACATGCTGACGGCTTCGATATCACCGAGATCGGCGCGGGATATCAACCCAGAGATCAGGATCTGCCACTCGTCAGCGGTGCGGTGCTCGACCGAGGAGACCTTCCAGTGCGCGGCGAGCTCTTCGCCGGCGAAAACCCCGATGACGGTATGGCTGTTGCTTACATCGAGGGCAAGAAGGTTCATACCTGCGCGAGCATCGGGTTGGCCACGATGTCTCCGCGGGTCAGACCGGTGCCGGGAAGGGCTTCGGCCGGATCGCTGCCGGTGCCGATGATCTTGTTCTCCGCGTCGACGAAGACGACGCTCGGCTTGAACTCGCGGGCCTCGGCGTCTTCCATCTGCCCATACGCGATGAGGATCACGAGGTCGCCGGGATGAACCAAGCGGGCGGCGGCACCGTTGATGCCGATGACTCCGCTGCCCCGCTCGCCGGCGATCGTGTAGGTCACCAGGCGGTTGCCGTTGTCGATGTCGACAATGTGGACCATCTCGCCTGCCAAGAGGTTGGCCGCATCGAGCAGGTCCTCGTCGACCGTTACCGATCCCACATAGTGCAGGTCGGCCTGGGTGACGGTGGCGCGATGGATCTTGCTGGTCATCATGGTTCGCAACATTTCAGCTCCCTAACGTGAGTCCGGTGTTGTCGATCAAACGGGTGGTTCCTACCCGGCCTTCGATGAGGAGGCGGGCTTCTTGACCGGGGGCGGGTGGCCCCAGGTCGGGGTCTGTGAGTACGAGGTAGTCGAGTTCAACGGCCGGGACCGCATCAATCACCTGGCGAGCCGCCGCGAGGACGGCGTCGGCTCCTTCGGCAGCCTTGGCGACGCCGGCGTTAAGGGCGCGAGACAGGGCAACCGCCTGTTGACGCTGCTCCGGGTCGAGGTAGCGATTGCGTGAGCTCATTGCGAGACCATCGGCCTCGCGTACGGTCGGGCAGCCGACGACCTCGGTGTCGATGCACAGCTCGCGGGCCATGAGTCGTATGAGTGTCAGTTGCTGGTAGTCCTTTTCGCCGAAGACCGCGATGTCGGGTTCGACGAGGCCGAGTAGTTTGGATACGACTGTGAGAACTCCACGGAAGTGGGTCGGGCGGGTCTTTCCTTCGAGGATCGTCCCCAGCGGGCCGGGGTCGACGGTGAGGCCGCCCTCGAGACCGTTTGGGTACATGGTCGAAACCTCGGGAGCGAAGACGACCGAAACGCCAGCTTCTGCGCAACGTTCGAGGTCCTCTTCCATCGTCCGGGGGTACTTCTCGAAGTCCTCGTCGGGAGCGAACTGGGTCGGGTTGACGAAGATCGATGCGACAAGGGTGTCCGCCAACGGTGCGCCGTGCTTCATCAGTTGGACGTGACCGTCGTGGAGCGCACCCATCGTCGGAACATACGTGACGGTGCCTGCACCATCGAGCGCATGTTTCAGCTCGGCGCGCGTACGCGCGACAACCGGGAGCATCATCAGCCGACCGGCTTCCCGGATTCCAGTACAGACTCGGCCAGCGTGTCCCAATCGGCTTCGATGAGGACTTGCCTGACCTGGCCGGCGTCGGCGGCTGAGAGGCGGCCGGAGGCTTCGGCACGGTTGGCCGTCGCGCGAGCCATACCGAGGTAGGAGTCGACTGTCGTGGCCTCGACATCGGCCTGGGAGAACGCGTCGACATGGGCGCGCATAGTGGTCACGTCGCCGCGGACGACCGGGCCGGTGAGGGCAGCGTCGCCGTAGGCGAGTGAATTGTCGAGGGCGGCTGCGAGGAGCGGGCGGAGGACTTCAGCGGGGTCAGCAGCGCCAGCCATGCGCAGAATGTCCATCGACTGCGCAACGAGTGTGACGAGGTTGTTGGCGCCATGGGCGAGCGCCGCATGGTAGAGCGCGCGATTGGCTTCATCGACCCACATGGTGGTGCCGCCGAGGTCGGCGACGAGTGCCTCTGCGAGCGCGCGTTCGGGTGCGGCGGCAGTCAGACCGAAGACGCAGGTGCGGTCGAGGTCCACGTCTGTGCCGGTGAACGTCATGGCCGGGTGGAACGCGATCGGTCGAGCACCACGACGCGTGAGGGCGGCGAGTGCTTCGAGGCCGTGGCGTCCGCTGGTGTGCATGACGACCTGACCAGGACGGATCACACCGGTTGCGGCGAGTTCCTCGGCTACGTGAATGAGGCTGTCGTCGGGAACGGCAAGGATGACGATGTCACTGAGTGCGGCAACGTCGCGGGGTTCGAGAATCTTGACGCCCGGAAGCATGGTTTCGACGCGCATGCGCGTCGCATCGGAATGTCCGCTTACGGCAGTGATCGCGTAGCCGGCCGCGCGGAACTTCGCGGCGAGCACGGTGCCGACGCGGCCCGCGCCGATGATGCCGACTGAATTGGTCTGCATGAGTGATGCCTTTCCGTTCCAGTCCCGAATTCGGGTACCAGACAAACTGACACCGCAAGTTTACGCCGGGACGGCCCAGACTGCACAGGGTTCGACGGCGTGGGTTAAATCACAGCGTTCGGCCGTGACCTTAGGCTGATTTCATGCCACCTTCGCCCGAACAGAAGCGGCCCCAGCCGATCCGCTGGCGGCGGGCATGGCAATCGGCTCTGTATGACCCTGACGGCTTCTTCCGCAATCAGAGTCCCGCGGATCATTTCCGTACGAGCGTCAATTCTTCGGGCCTCTTTGCCGGGGCAATCTGGCGACTGATCCAGGAAAATGACCTGGGCACTGTCGTCGATGTCGGAGCCGGTCGAGGTGAACTCCTCGAACATCTCCATCGCCTGTCCGAAGGCACACTTTCGCTGATTGGCGTGGAGGTGGCCGACCGACCGCCGGGTTTGTCGCCGGCGATCGGCTGGACTTCGGAGCTTCCCCAGAAGGTCGAAGGCCTGCTCATCGCTAATGAATGGCTCGACAACATCCCCTGCGACGTGGTCGAAGTCGACGACAAGGGCGTCGTTCGATATGTCCTCGTCGATCCGGTCAGCGGCCTCGAAACCCTGGGAAACGAGTGCCACGACTCGTGGCTCGAACAGTGGTGGTCGCTTGCTGAGCCCGGCGACCGCGCAGAGATCGGCTACCCGCGCGACGACGCGTGGCTCGATGCAGTTTCACGCGTCGTTGGCATCGCGCTGGCGATCGACTACGGGCACATGCGCGACACACGGCCAATCCTGGGATCGTTGCGGTCTTACCAATTCGGGCTTGAAATCGACGTGATTCCCGATGGCAGCCGCGATGTGACCGCCCACGTTGCGGTGGACTCGGTGGCGGCCGCTTCTGGTGCGACAATCTCCCGTCAGGTCGACAACCTGCGTGCCCTCGGGATCAACGGCTCCCGGCCGCCCATCGAGTTGGCCACAGAGGACCCCCGCGCCTACCTCCACGCCTTGTCGCAGGCCTCGACCTCGGCGGAATTGACCGCGCGCGGCGGCTGGGGAGACTTCTGGTGGATCACGACGGACACACGAGTGGCCGTGGAAAGATGAGCGCATGATTTTGAGTGACGCAGCTTTGAGTGACGCAGCTTTGAACGAAGTCGCCCCGAGCAATGGCTGAAGTCACCGTCGGCCTGGGCGCCGGGTTCGCGACCACCGACATGATCCTCAACATCGGACCCCAACATCCTGCGACCCACGGCGTGCTTCGCCTTCGCATCACGCTCGACGGCGAGCAAATCGTTCATTGCGAACCGATCATCGGCTACATGCACCGTGGTGTCGAAAAACTCTTCGAGGTCCGCGACTACCGCCAGATCATCGTTCTCGCCAACCGGCACGACTGGCTCAGCGCCTTTTCCTCCGAACTCGGAGTCGTGCTCGCGGTCGAGGACATGCTCGGTATGGAGGTCCCCGAACGTGCCACATGGCTGCGAATGCTTCTCGCCGAACTCAACCGCCTGCTCAACCACTTGATGTTCCTCGGCTCGTACCCGCTCGAACTCGGCGCGATCACGCCGATCTTCTATGCCTTCCGCGAGCGCGAAACCATCCAGGAAGTGATGGAGGAACTCTCCGGCGGCCGTATGCACTACATGTTCAACCGGGTCGGAGGCCTCAAGGAAGACATCCCGGCGGGCTGGATCGGCCGGGCGACCGCGGCGGTCAAGGCCGTACGCGAACGTCTTCCGCAGATCGAAGACCTCATTTTCGGAAACGAGATCTTCCTGGCACGCACCAAGGGCGTCGGCGTGCTGTCACCCCAACTCATCCACGCCTACGGTGTGTCCGGCCCAATCGCCCGCGCCTCCGGAGTCGACTTCGACCTGCGCCGCGACGAGCC
>JBDSQP010000280.1:0-7558 GCA_039929755.1 Aeromicrobium sp.
CAACGACGAGGCACAGGCGAAGGGCCTTTCGGCCAACACACTGGTCGGCATCGTTGGCTCCAAGATCGGTGGCCGCGGTGGTGGCAAGAACGACGTCGCCCAGGGCGGCGGAACAGACCTTTCCGGAATCGACGGTGCCTTTGCCGCGGTTGAAGCAGAGATCGCCAGTTGACGATGCGTCGGGGCAGGAGAGTCGCCATCGATGTCGGCGACGTCCGGATCGGTGTCGCCATGAGTGATCCCGACGGGATGATTGCCACTCCCGTCGAAACGGTCGCCGCAGGATCGGGTGCATACGCCCGCTTGGCCGAGATCGTCGCAGAATTCGAAGCCCTCGAATGTGTCGTGGGTCTGCCCCTGTCACTTTCGGGCAAGGAAGGCCCCGCGGCTGTCAAGGTCCGAGCCTTCGCATCGGAGCTTGCTGAGTACATCAGACCCGTGCCTATTCGGCTTTTCGACGAAAGGATGTCTACGATGACTGCTGACAGTTTGTTGACACGCAGTATGTCTGGAAAACGTGGCAAGTCCGGAGCAAAAAAACGCAAGGTCATCGATCAGGCAGCCGCCACGGTGATTCTGCAAACAGCCTTGGATACAGAGCGGACCAGCGGGTCGGCGCCAGGCGAGACCCTCTGAGGAACGATGACTGATAACGGCCTTGATCTTGTGACTGGCGGCGCGCCCCGCGAACCCGGCAGCCGCCGGGCGACTCCCAAGAAGAAGCTTTGGCCGAGGCGCCTGATCGCTCTCCTCGTTGTGGTCGTGTTGGTCTTTGCCGGTCTCAAGCTGGTCGGCAAGGTCCAATCGATGCTGGGCGGCCCGTCGGATTACACGGGTCAAGGCACGGGAAGCGTCGTGGTCGAGATAAAGCCCGGTTCCACCGGCACCGTCATCGCCAACGCACTCAAGAAGGCTGACGTCGTCAAGAGCGCTGAGGTCTTCTACAAACTCTCGTTGTCGGATCCGCGTGCTCAGGCGATCCAGGCGGGGTTCTACAAACTCCACAAGCAGATGTCGGCCAAGTCGGCGCTCGATGAGTTGTCCGACAGGGCCAACCGTGTCGATGGCCGGGTAGTGATCCCAGAAGGAGCGCGCGTCGGCGAGATCGTGTCGGCCATCGTCAAGGGATCCGATATCAAGCAGGACGATTTGACGGCCGCACTCAAGAAGCCCGAGACTCTTGGCCTGCCGGCGGCGGCCAAGGGCAATCCCGAGGGCTACTTCTACCCGGCGACCTACACGGTCGAGCCCGGAACGACCGCGCTTGCGTTGCTGAAGTCAATGGTGGCCAAGACTGTGGCCGTCGAGAAGGATCTTGACATCTCAACACGTGCCAAGGCTCTCGGGCTTACGTCGGAGCAGATCCTCACCGTGGCCAGCATCCTTGAGTACGAAGCCAAGAAGGACGCGGACTACCCGAAGGTCGCGCGAGTCCTCTACAACCGACTCAAGATCGACATGGCTCTCCAACTCGACTCGACCGTTTCCTATGTCAGCAAACGCAAGGGCGACGTGTTCACTACTCCGCTCGAGCGGGCGAGCGAGGATCCGTACAACACCTACCAGCACACCGGACTCCCTCCGGGACCCATCGGATCGCCCGGTCAGAAGACGATTGAGGCGGCCCTCAATCCGGCCAAGGGCACGTGGCTCTACTTTGTGGCGATCAACCTCAACACCGGCGAAACTGTTTTCTCGGACACGTTTGCCGAACACAGCAAGGCGGTTCTCAACCTCAACGAGTTCTGCAAGACGTCAGACAGCTGCTGATGACGAACAGATGTGGCGTTCTCGGTAAACCGATCGCGCATTCGCTGTCGCCGGTGATGCACCGGGCTGCATACGCTCAACTCGGACTTGACTGGACCTACGACGCTTACGAAGTCACCGAATCCGAACTCGAGGGTTTCCTCGCAGGATGTGATGAGTCCTGGCGCGGACTCTCGCTGACAATGCCACTCAAGCGCGCAATCATCGGGCTGGCCGACGAAGTCACCAGCGTGGCGGGTGCCCTCGGCGTCGCCAACACTGTCGAATTCCGTGACGGCAAGCGAGTGGCCAGCAATACCGACAGTGCCGGCGCACTTGCCGCTCTGGTCGAGCGCGGCGTGCGAAACACGAAGACCGCCCGGATCCTTGGCGGCGGAGCCACAGCGACCTCGGTCGCCTACGCCCTCGCGACCAACGGCGTCGGTCACATCGAGTTCGTGGTCCGAAATCCCGACACGGCCGCGGACGCTGTCGCGGTTGCCGAGAAGGCCGGCGCCGAGACTGTCGTGCGCCTGATCGACCGGCCTCTCATCGACGTCGTTGACCTTCTCGTGTCCACGGTGCCCGCCAAGGTGGTCAGCATGAAGGCGCACGACCTGGTGGATTCCACCCATGCCGTTTTTGATGTCATCTACGATCCCTGGCCGTCGCCTCTTGCACTGGCAGCGAAGGAATCGGGACTGAAATTCGTTTCGGGCCTTGACCTCCTGGCGCACCAGGCGGCCTTTCAGGTCGAACTCATGACCGGTTCGCCGATCGAGGCTCACATACTGCGCGACGCGGCGCTTGCTGAACTCGCTGCCCGATAGGGTCGCGGCGTGTTGATCTGGTTGTCGGCGGCGTTTGTCGCCGGCGTTCTCGCGAGCTTCGGGCCGCGCGTTCTCGCACGATTGCCCGAACCGGAAGAGCCCGATGCGGACAAGATCCCGTACGTCGCCCTCGCCGGGAAGTCGCACCTCGGTCTGTGGCTCGGCCTCGGGGCGGCGATTGCAGCGGGTGTGGTTGCCGCCCTCATCGACATCAGCGAGCTGGTGCCGGTCTGGGTCGCGTTGTCTGCAGTCGGCGTCCTCCTTGCGTACGTCGATTGGCACACCAAACTCCTGCCTCGACTGATCGTGCTGCCGCTCAACGCTACAGTGTTTCTGCTGGTCGTCTTTGCTGCCGCCATCGCCGGGGACTGGACGATTCTCAGCCGCGGGCTTGTCTATGCCGCGATCATTTTCGGACTTTTTTGGCTGTCGAACCTTTTGTATTCGCGCGGCCTCGGCTACGGCGACGTACGTATGTCGTTCGGCCTGGCCCTGGCGTTGGGGTCGCTCGGCGGCAGTGAAGTGTTCGTCGGTATCTACGCGGGTTTCGTGCTCGGCGTCATCGGGTCGCTCGCTCTGACCCGGTTGAAGATCGAGAAAGCCAGGGAGTTCGCATTCGGGCCGTACCTCCTGTTGGGCGGGGTCGTCGGTGCCGCCTGGGGTCCGGCCATCACTGGCCTCCTCTGACGCGCTGCGCAAGACAATGGGAGACTTGACCCATGCTGCGTTGGTTGACTGCCGGAGAGTCGCATGGCCCTGCACTCGTTGCCGTCCTCGAGGGGTTGCCTGCCAGCGTGCGCGTGACCAGCAAGGACATTCAGGCCGCCCTTGCGCGACGCCGACTCGGCTACGGCCGCGGCGCCCGTATGACCTTTGAGCAGGACGAACTCGAAATCGTCGGTGGAATCCGTCATGGGCTGACGCTTGGCGGACCGATTGCCCTGCGCATCGGCAATAGCGAATGGTCCAAATGGGATCAGGTCATGTCGGCCGATCCGGTCGATGAGGAAATCCTCGACGGCCTCAAGCGCAACGCCCCACTCACTCGTCCGCGCCCCGGTCACGCCGACCTTGCCGGAATGCAGAAGTACGGTTTCGACGAAGCCCGACCGATCCTTGAGCGTGCGAGCGCCCGTGAGACGGCGGCTCGCGTCGCCCTTGGCGAAATTGCCGCCCAATTCATCGAGCAGGTCACTGGCGCGACGATTGTCTCTCACGTGGTTGAGCTTGGAACTGCAAAGGCACCCGCCGGCGTCCTCCCGCGCAAGTCCGACCTTGAATCGCTCGACGCCAACCCAGTCAGATGTTTCGACCCGGCGGCCGCGGAAGCGATGATCGCCGAAATCGATGCGGCCCACAAAGACGGAGACACACTCGGCGGTGTCGTCGAGGTGATCGTCGAAGGCCTCCCTCCGGGTCTCGGTTCGCACACTCATTGGGACAAACGCCTCGACTCCCAGCTCGCCGGAGCCCTCATGGGAATCCAGGCGATCAAGGGCGTCGAAATCGGCGACGGTTTCGAGCTCGCCCGCACACGTGGTTCGCTGGCGCACGACGAAATCATCAACACCGACGAGGGCATACGTCGCACCTCGGGCCGCTCAGGCGGGACCGAGGGGGGTATGACGACCGGTGAGATCCTGCGCGTTCGTGCGGCCATGAAGCCGATTGCCACCGTGCCGCGTGCCCTTCGCACCATTGACGTCGCGACCGGTGAAGAAGCCAAGGCCCATCATCAGCGTTCCGATGTGTGTGCCGTCCCGGCCGCCGGAATCGTTGCCGAAGCCATGGTGGCCTTGACGGTCGCCAATTCCATCCTCGAAAAGTTCGGTGGCGACTCGGTCGAAGAAACCAAGCGCAATGTTGACGGTTACCTCGGCGCCTTGAGGCACCGTTGAGTCCTGTCGTGGTCCTCGTCGGCCCCCCCGGTGCGGGCAAGACGACCGTGGCCAAGGCGGTGTCCGGAAAGCTTGGACTTCCGATGCGCGATACCGATGAGGACATCGTGTCGGCCGAGGGCACATCGATCGCCGAGATCTTCATCGACAAAGGCGAGGGCTACTTTCGCGGGCTCGAGAGAGCGGCTGTGAATTCGGCGCTTGAGGCCCACGAGGGCGTCCTTGCGCTCGGCGGTGGGGCAATCCTCAGCGAAAAAACACGCGCATTGCTCAAGGACGAGTGTGTCGTCTTCCTCGACGTGGGTCTCGCTGCGGCCGTCAAACGAGTCGGTATGAATGCCAACCGGCCTCTCCTGTTGGGCAATGTGCGGGCCCAACTCAAGTCGCTAATGGATCAGCGCCGAACCCGTTACCTCGAGGTTGCCAGCCTCACCATCGACACCGATAACCTCGATCCCGACGAGATAGCCGACCAGGTCCTCGCGTTCCTGGAGAAGTCATCATGAGCACCAAGAGGCTGACCGTTCATACCGCTTCGCCCTATGACGTGGTCATCGGCTCGGGTGTCCACGACGAGTTGCGCGGACTGCTGGGAGAAGGCGTCAGCCGCGTCGCGATCATCCACTCGGCGACTCTCGAGGGCAGGGCACATAGGCTTCGCGATCCGCTTGTCGCCGACGGACTGGACGTCCACCTCATCGAGGTGCCCGATGGTGAAGCAGCTAAGCAGGCCGATGTCCTGACCTTCTGCTGGCGCATCCTGGGCCAGGCCGGATTCACCCGATCGGATGCTGTCGTCGGGCTCGGCGGGGGAGCGACGACCGACCTCGCGGGCTTTGTAGCCGCAAGTTGGCTTCGCGGCGTCAAGCTCGTGACTGTGCCGACAACCGTTCTTGGCATGGTCGACGCTGCCGTCGGCGGTAAGACGGGCATCAACACGGAGGCCGGCAAGAATCTCGTCGGTGCCTTCCATGAACCTGCTGGGGTCCTGTGTGACCTCGACACCCTCAGGTCTCTGCCGATCGAGGAAGTTCGCAGCGGTTTTGCCGAGATCGTCAAATGCGGTTTCATCGCAGACCCAACGATTCTCGAGCTGATCGAGGCGGCACCGAGCCGGGCGATCGACGTTGACGGCCCGATCATGCCCGAACTCATCGCCAAAGGGATCGCGGTCAAGGCAGACGCTGTCGCCGGTGACCTGCGAGAGTCCGGCCTCGGCGCCAACGGCTCGATCGGTCGCGAGGCGCTCAACTATGGACATACGCTCGGCCACGCGATCGAGCGTCTTGAGCACTTCACGGTTCGCCACGGCGAGGCGATTTCGGTCGGCATGGTCTTTGCGGCCGAATTGTCACGGTTGAGCGGGCGCATCACGCCTGATCTCGTTACCCGTCACAGGAACCTGCTCAGCATAATCGGTCTGCCGACGACTTATCGGCCCGATGTATTCGACGAACTTCACGAGTCGATGAAGCTCGACAAGAAGTCGCGCGGCTCGCAATTACGTTTCGTGGTTCTGGAAGCGCTTGACCACCCAGTCATTTTCGCCGGGCCCGACGAAGAACTCCTTCGCGCGGCCTATGCCGAACTCTCCGGATGACCCCGTATGTCGAACGTCGTCGCCACCTGACAGCCCTTCTGCAGGAACGTGGGGTTGAGGGAGCGTTCATCACGTCGCTGATCAATGTGCGCTACCTGACCGGATTCACCGGCTCGAATGGCGCATTCTGGATCACCGCCGATGGTCGCTCCGTCTTCCTCACCGACGGCCGCTACAAAGACCAGGCCGCCCTCGAGCTTCCCGACGTCGACCTCGAAATCACCCGTGAACTCGTCGGCAACTCGGCCGCCCGTATGTCGAACGGCTCCTGGGCGATCGAGACGCATACCCTCAGCGTCGACCAGCATCGGCGATTGGCCGAAGCGGCACCTGAGACTTCATTTGTGTCGCTGCAGCGGGCAGTCGAGGGTCTTCGGGTTATCAAGGACGACGCGGAGATCGCGTCGTTGCGCGCGGCCTGCGACGTGTCGACCCGTGCCCTCGAGGGATTGATCGAGGGACCGCTGTTGGGCCGCAGTGAGCGGGAGATCGCCCGTGACCTGGAAAACAGGATGTACGCCCTCGGCGCCGAGGCCATCGCCTTCGACACGATCCTTGCCTCCGGTCCGAACTCGGCGATCCCGCATCACCACCCAGGGGAACGGGTTGTCGGGGCCGGCGATCTGCTCAAGATCGACTTCGGCGCGCGGGTCGACGGCTATCACGCGGACTGCACTCGTACGTTTGTCGTCGGCAAAACCGCGGACTGGCAGCGGGAGATCTACGAAGCCGTCAAGGATGCACAGGCCGAAGGCCTCGACCAACTGCGTGAAGGCATACCCGTCAGCGCCTCACTTGAGGCGGTGCGGGCTTCCCTTACCGAAGCAGGATGGCTGGAAAGTTTCACTACGGGGCTCGGTCACGGAGTGGGATTGGAGATACACGAGGACCCGTTCATCAGCGCGAGCCAGCCCGGTAAGATAGAACCCTGCACCGCCATGACGATGGAACCAGGTATTTACCTGCCCGGTCGTGGGGGAGTGCGAATCGAAGACACTGTGGTTGTGACGTCGGGTGCCCCCGAGGTACTCACCACGATGACCAAAGAACTGTTGGAGCTCGCCTGATGGCAACCACGAACGATATTAAGAACGGCATGGTCCTCGACCTCGACGGACAGTTGTGGTCGGTGATCTGGTTCCAGCATCACAAGCCAGGCAAGGGCGGCGCGATGGTCAAGACCACCCTCAAGAACATCATGAGCGGCAAGACCGTCGACAAGACCTTCAATGCCGGCCTCAAAATCGAGACCGCCAATGTCGACAAGCGCGACATGCAGTACCTCTACCACGATGGCGACTCCTACGTCTTTATGGATACCTCGACGTTCGACCAGCTCAACATCCCGGAGATCACTGTCGGCGACGCGAAGGATTTCCTGCTCGACAATCAGGAAGCCATGGTTGCGATGCACGAGGGAATCCCGCTCTACATCGAGCTGCCCGCCTCGGTCGAACTCCTCATCGACTACACCGAACCCG
>JBDSQP010000281.1:0-4227 GCA_039929755.1 Aeromicrobium sp.
GGTGCGAAAGTACGGCACCGTCGTCGGCACTATCGTGCAATTGGCGAACCAGTTCCTGCCCCCGATCGTGGGGCGTCCCCTTCGACGGAAGTTTCGCGCCAGACATCGGTCGCGACAGGCGTGAGCACAGACACAGGCCGCGGATTGGGGCCCGGAGCAGCGTCACCGTTAAGGTGGGCGGGTGAATTCGGCATCGGAATCAGTCCATATCGCGATCGTCACCTACAACCGTTCTGCATTGTTGAAGGGGCTCCTCGCAAGCGCTGCTGCTATGCATTCGCAGGCCGACAAGATCGTCGTCATCGACAACGCCAGCACCGACGACACCCCTGACGTCGTCGCCGCCGCGATGGCTGATTTCGCGCCCGGGCAACTAGTCCACCACCGCATGGAAACCAACACCGGCGGTGCCGGCGGGTTCTCCGAGGGCACAAAGGTCTCGCTAGAGAACGGTGCGGACTGGGTTTGGCTCATGGACGACGACGTCGAGATCCTCCCCGAAGCCCTCGAGCGCTTCGATCCCTGGATGAAGCGCTTCCACTGCATCCACGGGCGCCGCTACGACGTCGACGGGACTCCTTTCTATTGGCAGGCGAAGTTCAACAACTTCCTGGCCGTTCCACTCCCCTACGGTCGCAATGCGTTCACCGACGAGGGCTTCGCAATCACCAACTCCGGCACGTTCGAGGGAATGCTGATCCATGCCGATGTCGTGCGCAAGATCGGCCTGCCCGATCCGCGCTTCTTCATCTCCTGGGATGACGCCGTGTACGCCTGGCTCGCCTCACAGTTCACCGAGGTCGTCTACGTCGACGCCTACGTCCTGCAAAAAAAGCGCGACCAGAAGCAGATCAGCCTCGCCGGCATCCGTCATTTCAATGACTCCAGCCCACTTGCCCGCTATCACGTGATGCGCAACCGCGCATACGTCGCGAAGTACTTCCAGGCCCATGGCAAACTGCATCGCATCGGATTTGCGATCGGTACGCTCCTGACCTTCGCCAAAGAGGTATTCCGGCTACTCGCGGTCGATCACACGCTCAAGGGCGTCAACGACCTCACGCGCGGCATGCGCGACAGCCGCAAGCTTCTCAAGGACAAGACGTGGAAGCCCATGGATCCCAAGGACGTCCCGGCAGCCCTGACTGACCGATAGTCTGAAGCGATTCATTGGGCACATCGGAAGGGACATGCGTGGAAACGGACATCGTCATTGTCGGTTCGGGCTTTTTTGGGCTCACGATTGCCGAGCGGTGCGCCAATGAATTGGGCCTGAAGGTCCAGGTCATCGATCGTCGTCATCACATCGGTGGCAATGCCTACAGTGAGATCGAGCCCGAAACGGGAATCGAAGTCCACCGCTACGGCGCGCACCTTTTCCATACCTCGAATCAGCTGGTCTGGGACTACGCCAACCAGTTCACGAAGTTCACGCCCTACCAGCACAAGGTCTACACGAACTTCAAGGGCGAAGTGTTCCCGATGCCGATCAACCTCGGCACGATCAACCAGTTCCAGCGCGCGTCCTATTCCCCCGATGAAGCAAGGGCGTGGGTCGTCGAACAGGCGGGCCAGGCTGGGACATCGGCCGGCGAGGCGAGCAACTTCGAGGAAAAGGCGATCTCGCTGATCGGCCGCCCCCTCTACGAAGCGTTCATCAAGGGCTACACAGCCAAGCAATGGCAGACCGATCCACGAGAACTCGCCGCCGAGATCATTTCGCGCCTGCCTGTGCGCTACACCTACGACAACCGCTATTTCTCCGACACGTACGAAGGCCTGCCGGCCAACGGCTACACCGCTTGGCTGGAGAAGATGGCCGAGCATCCCCACATCACGGTGACCCTCAACTCCGACTTCTTCGACGAAACGCAGCCCTGGAACAAAGCCGCCATTGTGGGCCGGGTGCCGGTCATCTACACGGGCCCCGTCGACCGCTATTTCGACTACGCGCACGGCGACTTGTCGTGGCGCACTCTTGACTTCGAAGAAGAAGTCGTTGCCACCGGCGACTTTCAAGGAACTCCGGTCATGAATTACGCCGATGAGGATGTTGCCTACACGCGCATCCACGAGTTCAGGCACTTTCACCCCGAACGCGACTACCCGACGGACAAGACCGTCATCATGCGTGAATTCTCGAGGGCCGCCGAGCACAGCGACGAGCCGTACTACCCGATCAACACCGCCCAGGATCGCGAAAGGTTGCTCGCCTACCGCGAACTCGCCACTTCGGAAAAGAACGTCCTATTCGGCGGACGACTCGGCACCTACCAATACCTCGACATGCATATGGCAATCGGCGCAGCGCTGAGCATGTTCCGCAATCAGTTGCAGCCGTTCTTCGCCACCGGCAAGGCGCTCGAGGACCATGGGCTCTGAACCTGGAGTCGGTCTCGTCCGTCGCCTGCAGTTGTGGGCGATCGCACGGCTGCGTCGTTCTCGGTTTCTCCCGGTCGGCATACCCGACAAGCAGACTGACCAGCACCGATTGGGCCGGGCTTTCCGGCAAGAGATTCTCGTGTACTTCCCAACCGGTCAGGACAGCCTCTATCAACTTCGGCCCTGGTATCACGCTCTGGCCGAACTCGATGCTGCCCACTCCGTTGTTGTGGTGTTCAAGGATTCACGCACGGCCGCGGTCGTCGCTTCGGAGAGTTCCCTGGATTGCGTGACGCTCGCCAATTACGGCCAGCTCGACGCCATCCTTGCCGCCAGCGATGTCAAGCTCGCGCTCTACGTCAATCAGGACCCGATCAACTTCGAATGCCTGCGGTTTACTTCGCTCGTGCACGCCTATCTGGGGCACGGCGACAGCGAGAAGACCGTCTTCGTCTCCAACCAGATCAAGGCCTACGACTACTACTTCGTTGCCGGCCAGTCTGCTGTCGATCGGGTTGCCGGCCAGGTCATGTTGTATGACGCGGCCGAGCGTTGTCTCCAGATCGGCCAGCCGCAACTGGACGCCGTGAGCCTTCCGGCCGTTCCGCCCGCCAGGCCGACGGTTCTCTACGCCCCGACATGGGAAGGCGCACAGCCCTCCGTCGCGTACGGCTCCCTCGTGTCGCACGGGCAGGCTCTGGTCGAAAGCATCCTCGCTGACGGCGACCTCGACCTGATTTATCGCCCGCATCCGTTCACCGGCAACATTGACCCCACTTTCTCGGCCGCCGACGCCGCGATTCGAGCCAGGGTCACGGCCGCCGGGCAGCGCGTCGACGTCAAAGGGACACTCGGTGCGGCCATCGCCCATGCCTCGATCCTCATCACCGACATCTCGGCTGTCACCAGTTTCTGGTTGCCGACAGGTCGGCCGCTGATCGTCACCGAACCCGCCGATGCCAAAGCCCGCGCAACTCCGGAGGGCATCTCCTCGAAGTTGCCAAGACTTGCTTCCGCCAACGCGGGCAATGCCGCCGCCATCGTCAAACAATTGCTGGCCAATCCCCCGGACTACTCCGGCTTCGTCGAGCACCACCTTGGCGACGTCCGCCCCGGCGCGGCGACCAAGCGATTCATTGCCGCCTGCTCCCTGGTGATAGCAGAGCGTGACGACGCCTGGGCCGCGCTCCGCAAGCACGGAGCAACGGGACCCTGACGAAGGGGTCTCAGAGCCCGGCTGCCAGAAATGCCTCGGCGATGATGAGGTCCTCCGGCGTGGTGACCTTGAAGGTTCGCGCATCACCGTCGATGAATGTTGTGGACGCCTCAGGCAGATAGTGCTGAACGAGAGTGAAGTCGTCGGTCGACTTCAGTTCCGGATCTCGTCGCGCCAGATCCACTGCCTTGGCAAGTACGCCGAGGCGGAAGGCCTGCGGAGTCTGAAGTCGGCGCAGACTGTCACGGTCGAGCGTCCGCTCGATGCTGACGCGCGACTCATCAAGCATGACGATTGTGTCGGGAGAATCCACGACTGTCGCCACTGCATCGAAGGTCTGGAGCGCTTCGACACAGCCCGAGATCGTCTCCTGTTGCAAAAATGGTCTGGCGGCGTCATGTACGAGAACGTGGCCGTCCTTCCCCGCCAAATGGGTCAGGGCCGCGTGCGTTGAATCGAACCTCTTTACGCCACCAGTCACCAATGCCGAGACCTTGCCGTAGGCGCGCTCCGCGACAATGTCGGCAACTCTCTGACGATGATCGTCCGCCACGACGATGATGATGTCGTCGATCGCCTGCGCGCGGGAGAAGGCTTCCAGCGAAAAATCGAGGATCGGCCGCCCGCCG
>JBDSQP010000282.1:0-17890 GCA_039929755.1 Aeromicrobium sp.
GCTCATCGACGTGCAGCCCGGCAATAGCGCCCATCTCGAGGCGTGTCTTCTCGCGGAATTGCGCGTCGGCACCGCCGAAGTCGATCTCGGGCACCCGGCGTTGTCCGCTGCCGGCCCGGCGGGCCAAGCGGGCCGCCGATTTCTCGGCACCCCCGGTCATAGCAGCCACCGCGACGCTCAGCGCGACCGCTCTGCGGAGGTAGAGGTGCGCGTCATGTTCGAAGGTGAAGCCGATTCCGCCGAGCACCTGAATGCAGTCCCGTGCGACGGACACGGCGCCGTCGAGGGCAATCGTCGCCGCGACGTCGCAGGCATACTCGGCGTCCTCGACCGACACATCGGGCCGAGCTGTCGAACCGAGGTCCCATGCGACCGCCGCCACCGATTCCGTCGTCTCGAGCATCCCTGCACATAAGTGCTTGACCGCCTGGAATGAGCCGATCGGTGCGCCGAACTGCTCGCGAACCTTGGCGTATGCCACCGCGGTGTCCAGGCACCATTGCGCCAGGCCGGCCGCTTCGGCTGCCGCCAGCGCAACGAGGACTCGGCGCACTGCTTCCGTGGTCACGCCCGGCAGGCGGGTCAACTGGTCGGTCGTCGCGGTCACACTGACCCGACCTCCCCGTCGGGAAAGGTCGATGCCGACTGCCGGCTCTGCACTCCAGCCTTCGGCATTGATCAGCGCCCAGGATCCGTCGTCTGCAGGTACAAGGAGCCAGCGGGCATCGACGACGTCGAGCACGACTCCGAGGTCACCGCGGGCGCCGGCGTCGTCGAGGGCAACCGCACCGTCGAGCGCAACGGCCGCACTGGAACCGCCTGCGAGCCTTGAGAGCACCTCGTCAAGGTGTCCGGGACCTGAACTGACGGCGGCTTGCGCGACCACTTGACCGACCAGGATCGTCCCCAGCAGGGGCCCGGGAATCAGGGCATGCGCTGCCGCTTCGGTCGCCACCATCTGGTCGAGAAGCTCACCGCCACCGCCGCCGTACTGCTCGCCGATCCCGATGCCGGTCAGACCCATCTCGATGACGGACTGCCAGGTCTTCGCGAATGCTGCATGGGCATCAGTCTCGACTTCTCGCACCGCATTGGGCCCGCCCAGACCAGTGGCCCAGGCAAGTAGGGTGGAGCTCAGCTCGAGGTGGTCACGAGTCACGCCGACCGGCATCAGTGTCGCCTCCAAATATAGAACGTGTTTCAATTGTAGCGATGAGCGGCGTGGCTGCCCTCAGCAGTGAACATCGGACAGGAGACGATGCCGGATGACCAACGTGACGGAAACTCCCGGCTCCAACGCCCAGCGTGAACGACGACGCCGCATCCTCGATGCCACGATCGCCCTCGCGGACGTAGGTGGCTTCGATGCGGTGCAAATGCGAGAGGTCGCCGACGATGCCGATGTCGCACTCGGAACGCTCTATCGCTACTTCCCCTCAAAGATCCATCTCCTGGTGACTGCCCTCGGGCGCCAGTTCGAGCTCGCCGAGGCACAGTCGCGTACCCGTGCAGTGCCCGGCAACACTTCGCATGAACGGGTCATGCACGTGCTCGGAGTGACCACGAAGGCCTTGCAACAGCAGCCTCAACTGACCGAAGCGCTCACCCGGGCCTTCATGTTCGCCGATGCATCGGTCGCAGACGAGATCCACCACGTCGGGATGAAGCTGACGGCGATGATCACGCATGCGATCGATGGCACAGACGAGGCTCGCGAGCCCACCGACGAGGACATGGCAATCGTCCGAGTCATCGGCGACGTGTGGTTGTCAGCCCTCATGGGCTGGGTCACGGGCCGCACCTCGGCCGCCGATGTCACCAAGTCAATGGATGTCGCCGTCCGGCTCCTGTTGCGCTAGCCGCGTCACGCAAGGTCGGCGTAGATCTTCACGTCGACAAGGACGTGCGATCGCGGCTCGAACCAGGCGATGACACCTGCCGGTGTGCCCTCGAGCATGCAGGAAGCCGTCACGCTGTTGCCCGAGGCGATGAGCTTGGACACCTGGGGGATGCCGTGCGTTGCGAGGTCGTCGAGGAGCACACGTTTGCGGCGCCACCCGACGTGGCGGGCCGCGGCGACGAACTGCAGCGATTGCCCTACGCCGAGGGTGCGGAACATATGGGCGAATTGGCTGAGGGCGGCACCCACGTGCGCCCAGGTCGGTCGCATCAACTGCCGATAGACGGGGACGGATTCCCAGTGGGCCGCCATACGCCGAACGCTCAACGTCCCGTCCTCATACGCGGTCTGGTAAATCAGGTGAGCCGGTGTTTCTACCACCACGCCGGGCCGCAGAGTGGTCACGATGGTCACGTCGCGGATGACGTCGAACCCGTCAACCCAGTCCTGAGCGACCTGGAACTCGATTTCGTTCGGCGCGATGAAAGTGTCCCAGAACCTCTCGAGGGCACCCGCGTCTTCCGATCGGACCGGACGCGAGCCCACGGGGTCCTCGACGATGTACTGGTCACCGAAGATCCCAATCCAACCGGTCTTGTCCTGGGCAGCGACATACGTCGGCGAGGAACGGACCAGGGCGAGCACCTCAGCTCGATTCGGTGTCATCGCCGGCCCGCCCGGAAGGGAACTCGGGTCGGACGGCGCACGTAGGGGCCAGGCGCATACTCGACGCCGTCGATGTCCACTTCAAAGTCGGGGAACCTGGACAGCAGTTCTTCCAGGGCGACACGAGCCTGCATACGGGCGGCAGCGGCGCCCAGGCAATGGTGGTTCCCGTGGCTGAAGGTGAGGATGTGGTTCGGCCTTCGCCTGACGTCCAGTGTGTCCGCGTCCGGGCCATATTTGAGTGGATCGCGGTTCGCGGAGCCGTAGAGCAGAAGAACCTTGCGCCCCATCGGAATGGTGGTGTCGTCGATCTCGACGTCCCGGGTTGTGGTGCGGCACAAACCTTGCACGGGGGAGGTCAGTCTCAAGAGCTCCTCGACGGCATCCGGGATGAGATCGGGCTCGGCAACCAGGATCTTTCGTTGGTCGGGTCGGCTTGTCAGCAACTGCACCGCGCCCCCGAGCATCCCGGTCGTCGTGTCATTCCCACCGGTGACCATCGTGAACGCGAAGCCGAGGATCGACAGCAGGCCGTCCACCTCGTCAGCCACGCCTGAAGCGACCAGGTGCGAGATCGTGTCGTCCTCGGGATCGTGGCGGCGGCGTTCGGCGAGTTCGGTGAAGTACGTCATCAACCCGCTCACCGCCTCCATCGCCTCAAGCGGATGGCCGGCCGAACTGGCCGCCACGATGGCATGGGTCCAGTCATCGAAACGGTCGCGGTCCTCGAGGGGTACGCCGAGGTAGTGGGCCACGACCATCGTTGGCAGCGGCTTGAACAGTTCAGCCACGATGTCGCCTTCGCCGGCCTCGGCCAGGCGGTCGAGCCTGTCGACGACGAAGGCCCGGACGGCCGGCTCCACGCTGGAAACCTGACGCGGGGTGAAGCCCCGTGACACCAACCGGCGGAAGTCTGTATGGACGGGAGGATCCTGCATCACGAACGGCGGGTTGTCCCGCAACCCGATCTTGTCCAACTCGTCGTACTCGGTCGTCAGGCCGCTGGCCGACGAGAAGGTCTCAGGGTCCCGGGCGGCTTCGTACACGTCGTGGTGACGAGAGAGCACCCAGTAGTCGGCGGACGGGTCGTTGTCCGGGATGACGCGGTGGACGGGGTCATGCTCCCTGAGCGCGGCGTACATCGGCCATGGCGCACGCCACGATGAGCCAGAGCGCGGCGTGTAGTGGGCATCCATCGACAGAGCCTTTAGGCGGGCGGTTCGATCGTGAACGTCGCGTCGATCCGCTTGATCTTGCAGTCGGCGGTCAGCGTGAAGTCCTCGTCGACCGTCGAACTGCCCAGCGGCAGACCCGACAGCGAGACCGGGATGTCATAGTCGGCCTTGATGACGTTTTCCCGGCCACCTGGTTGCCAGGTCCAGACGACGTTCTCGATCGACTGGAAGACCGAGTACTGGACGTGGAGAGAGAGCTGAAGCTTCAGGTCGGCCGCAGAGACCGAGGTCGGCAGACCGTTCTCGTAGCGGATCACGAAGGGGTCGAGCGGGATTGACCAGGCGGCGTTGCGATCGACGAGCGCGTCGAGATATTTCTGCGAAGCCGCCTGCGAGCCCGCCTGCGAGCAGCCGGTCGCGGCCTCCGCGACCACCGGCGAGATCAGGATGAAAGAACTGAGGACGGCGGTGAGCCCGGCGAGGAGTCGGGCGATACGTCGCTCGTTCATGTGACCACCAATCCGCGGCCCGTCACGAGCGGCAGGTCAAGGGCGGTGACAAGTCCGGGCTTCGCCTCGACGACAGCGGGGACCGAATTGACCAGCCGCATTGCGGTGGCCTTGAGGCCGGCGGTGTTGTGGTCACCGTCGGTTCCGAGCAGCTGGAGATCGAGCGTGTAGTTCGGCTCGCCCTTGATCTCGACCCGATAGCAACCCAAACCGGCAGGTTGCGGCCAGTCGGGGCCGATGTCGTCGTGTACGCGCGTGACGTGCTCGAGCACGACCACGGCCTTGCCGTTGACCTTGCCCCGCACCTCGAAGTGGAGGCCGGCGACCATACCCTCTTCGATCGTGCCGCAGTCGATGTCGAACGTCTCCGTCGCCGGCAGCCGCTCGTAGAACTCCTCGACCTCGTCGAGCTCGACCCCGAGTCCGGCGGCGATCTGGTGCACGACACTTCCCCACGCCATGGTGAGGATCCCCGGCTCCAGCAGCATCGGGATGTTGTCCATGGGTTTGCCGAACCCCATGACGTCGAAGACGATCATTTTCTGGTTGTACGTGTTGTAGTTGAGGACTTCCGAGCAGCGCACCTGGTCGATGCGCTCGCTGATGCTGGTCAGCGACAGGGGTAGCCAGTCGTTGGCGAATCCCGGGTCGACACCATTTACGTACAACGAGACGCCTCCGTCGAGGGCCGCCTGCTTCACGCCTTCGGCCATACCGAGCACCGGACCGGCGGGGAACTGGAGGAACACGGGGCCACTGGCGACCACGTTGATGCCGGCACGCAGCAGGCGCTCTAGATCGGCCATGGCCTCGAAGAGTCGGTCGTCGGCCATCGCGGTGTTCACGACACAGTCCGGCTCCAGCGCGATGATCGCCTCGACGTCATTCGTGGCGAGGATGCCAAGGTCCCGGTCGAGGCCCGCGAGGCGACCGGCGTCTTTGCCGACCTTTTCCGGGTTGGACACCCAGAGGCCGACAAGTTCGAGATCCGGCCGGTTGGCAATGCCTGCGATGGCGTGTCGGCCCACGTTGCCCGTACTCCATGCGACGACGCGTGTGGTCATAGGTTTTCTCCTAGGTCAGGCAACCCCATGTCGAGGTTTGGCTGGTCGATACCACCGTCGACCTCCAGCACCTTGCCGGTGAGGTAGGCGCCGGCAGGGCTTGCGAGAAACAGAACCGTGGCCGCGATGTCTTCGGGGTCACCGATGCGGCGCAGCGGAGTGTTGGCCTCCATCTGAGCCGTGAGGCCCTCATCGCCTGTGACGATCTCGAGGGCAGAGGTCGCCACCGATCCGACCGCGATCGCATTCACCCGAACTCGGGGCGCCAGGTCACGGGCCGCGAGCCGGGTCCAATGGGCGAGCGCCGCCTTGGCCGTTCCGTATGCCAGGTAGCCACGTCCGCTGACCCGGCCCATGACCGATGAGATGTTGACGACAGCAGCACCATCGCTCTTGAGCAGGTGCGGCACGGCTGCACGTGTGAGGGCATGCGCCGTCGAGACGTTGAAATGGAATGCGCCCTCGAGAGCGGCGACATTCGTCTTGATGAACTCTTTGGGCATCGAACCGCCGACGTTGTTCACCACCACATCGAGACGCCCGAATGAATCAACGGCGGTCTGCGCTAGCGCAGCCACCTGGTCGAGGTCGGACAGGTCGGCGGCGACGACGATCGCCTTGCGACCCATGGCCTCCACCTGCGCGGCGACCTCCTGCAGCTGGTCCTCCGTACGGGCGGCCAGGACGACATCGGCGCCGGCTTCCGCGAGCGCGAGGGCACTTGCGGCCCCGATCCCCCGACCAGCTCCCGTGACTACTGCTACCCGATCGTCCAGACGAAATCTCTCAAGCACCATGGCGGGACCTTATCTCAAAACTGGAACACGTTCTAGTCTTGGCGGTCAAGACGACACCTTGGAGACGATGCCCTCGGCGAACCGCTCCAGGTGCTCGATCTTCTTGCTCAGCGGCTCTGGATCAGGACCCTTGACGTAAGGGACACGAAACCCGACGATCACATCGGTCACCCCGCGGTCCTCCAGACGTTTGCAGCCGTCGACGCTGTAGGCATCCAGGGAGATGACGTGGATCTCGAACGGCTCGTTTTGCATGCCTTCGGCCTTGCGAACTTCGTCGAGCCTGTCGAGCAGCGCATCGAGGTCCTCGTTGGGTCCGCCGCCATGCATCCATCCATCGCCGCGCGTCACGGCACGGCGCAGCGCCGCGTCGGAGTGACCGCCGACCAAAATCGGTATCGGCTCGGTGGGCGCAGGCGTCTGGGTGATCGGTTGGATGTCATAGAACTCGCCGTGATATTCGAACTCGCGGCCTGTCGTCAGGCCACGAAGTATGTCGATGCACTCATCAAATCGCTTGCCGCGCCTCGCCCACGGGACACCCATCACGGCATAGTCCTCGGGCCACGGGGAGAGACCCACGCCGAGACCAAGCCGGTTGTCGGTGAGGTAGGCGATCGACGAGGCCTGCTTGGCGACAAGCACCGGTGGCCGGATCGGCAACTTCAGCACGAACGGCGTGAAGCGGATCTTCGAGGTAACCGCACCGAGCATCGCGCAGAGAGTCATCGTCTCGATGAACTCCTTGCCCTCGAGGAACTCCCGGTTGCCGTCATCGGTGTAGGGATAGCTCGCGTCGGAGTCGCTCGGATAGATCAGCGAGTCCGCCACTGTCATTGAGTGATAGCCCGCAGCCTCGGCGGCTTGGGCGAGCGGGGCATAGTACTTCGAGTCGGTCATTGCTTCGGCGTAGGTGAATCGCATGGCCCGATACTAGAACGTGTTTCAGTTTTGGGCTACGGTCGGTACATGCTGGACTTGCAAACGATCTCCGATCGCATCGAAATCGACGACCTCATCACGTCCTACACGCGAACCGTCGACACCCTGGATTGGCCGCGTTTCGACACGGTATTCACCCCTGATGCGACGATCGACTACACCGCAAGCGGGGGCATCAAGGGAACCCGTGACGAGGTCCGGGACTGGCTGGCCCAGACGCTCCCGATGTTCTCCACCATGCAGCACTACGTGTGTCAGAAGGAGGTCGCGATTGACGGCGACTCCGCGGTCGTGCGCGTCTACCTGATGAATCCGATGACGATCGCCCAGCCGGACGGCAGCGCCTGGCGCATGGAAGTCGGCGGCTACTACGTGCACCAGCTCGTACGGACGCCGGACGGCTGGCGCAGCCGCGAACTCGTCGAAGAGATGGTCTGGGACCGCAAGGACTAGCTGATGCCACTTTCGATGTTCACTCTCGAGGACGACCAGCTCGTTCCGACGCCGATCGCCCGCAGTATGTGGAGCCATGACCAGATGCATGGCGTCGCGGTGAGTGGCGCGCTGGCACGCGGGCTGGAAACTCGACTCGCCGAGATCGGTCGCAGCGACCTGCAGCCCGCGCGCTACACCGTCGACCTGTTCCGGCCGGCGAAGATGTCACCGTGCACCGTGACGACGGAGGTCGTCCGGGAGGGTCGGCGCCTGTGCCTGATCGACGCAACCCTCCTTCAGGACGGCAACCCGGTCGCCCGCGCGAGCTGCATCTTCCTGCTGCCGACGGAGACACCGTCCGGGGTTGTCTGGACTCCACCCGATCACCCTCAGGCGCCGCCCACCGACCTGGTCCCGCCGAGCGAAGAGCCCCGGGTCCCGTTCTTCACAAGCGACGCTCCGTGGTCGCAGTCGTTCCCTGAGCACCAGAATTCCGGTCGCAAGCAGACCTGGCAGGCCGGACTTCATGTCGTCGAGGGCGAGGCGGGGTCCCCATTCCAGTCGGTCGCCAGCATCGCCGACGCGACCAGCATGGTCGTCAACTGGGGCACCGAGGGCGTGCAGTTCATCAACACCGACATCACCCTCGCTCTCGCCAGGCCGCCCGTTGGTCGTGAGATCGGGCTGTCAGCAACCGACCGCGTGGAGCGCGACGGCATTGCTGTGGGCACGGTCGAGGTCTTCGACCGGGCCGGGCCACTGGGCACGGCCATGGTCACCGCCATCGCCAACGCCGCCCGACCGGTCGACTTCGAGAACATCGAGTTCGATGACGACGGCGGCCGCCGGACAAAAAGCGACTGACGGCCGAAAGCGACTTGCGGTCAGCGCAGGGCGTATGTGGCGAGCGAGACGGCCACGTAGTGCGCGATGAAGGCAAGGATCGTGAAGGTGTGGAACACCTCGTGGAAGCCGAACCATTCGGGCTTGGGGTTGGGCTTCTTGAGTCCGTAGATCACAGCCCCGAGCGTGTAGAGCAACCCTCCCGCGGCGATCAGGACAGCCGTTGCGACCGCGACCCCTGTGCCCAGCCGATCGGCTCCGTCGATGAAATCGGGGATGAAGAACACCGCGGTCCAGCCGAGGAGGATGTAGATCGGCGTGTAGAGCCAGCGCGGCGCGCCGGTCCAGAAGACCCGGAAAAGGACACCAATGAGGGCGCCGCTCCAGATGCCCGTCAGGAGAACCAGTCGTGTATCGCCGTGCAGCAGCAACATCGCGAACGCCGTGTAGGTGCCGGCGATCAGGATGAAGATATTCGAGTGGTCCAGTCGGCGAAGGAGCGCCCAGATCGCCGGCTTCCACGTTCCGCGGTGGTAGATCGCGGAGACGCCGAACAAGAGCAGCGCCGAACCGATGAACACCGCCGAACCGATCTTGGTCTCTGTGGTCGGCGACAGCACGATCAGGACAATGCCAGCGGCGATCACGAACGGGATCGAGCCCGCGTGCAGCCAGCCGCGCAATCTGGGTTTGAGCTCGGCCATCTTGTCGGCCATCACCACGAGGGCGGCCTCGTGGTCGAGAAACTTCTTCACCTGGAGCCCCTCATATCAGGATGTTCAGAATGCCGGGCAGCACTCGTATGACGGCAGGACCCGAGGCGTCTGTCGGCAACATCCCGAGCGGTTCGCCGTCACCGCCCATGGGAACCGTGGGCGTCCCACTGATCTCGACCATTGTCCCCTTCAGCACCTTGACCTGATCGAGCAGGACGTGCCCTCCGTCATACACCTTGGGTAGCGCTTTCATCATTTCGCGACGTGATGATGCTTCGATCACGATCACGTCGAGGACGCCGTCAGTCACCGAAGCTTCGGGGGCAATGTGCATGCCCTTGCCGTAGTAACCCGAGTTCGCGACGACTACCGTCGCGGCGAGGTAAGAGTGCCGCGCCCCGTCGACGACGACCTCGAACCGTGAGGGTACGTAAGTCGCCAGCGCATGGATGCTGGCATACGGGTACTGGAGCTTGGCCGGCATCCAGCGAACCTTGTCGACGATCTCGCCGGCCCGGGCATCGACACCGGAATAGACCGAACCTGCCACCAGGCGCGGCTCGCCGCCGGGAAGAGTGATCATGATCAGGTCGGTCGGCGTCTCTGTGCCGGCGAGGAGAGTCTTCGCGATCTCGTCCGGTTCGTCGGAGAGCTTGAGCATCCGGGCAAAGTCATTGCCGCGACCGGCCGGAACCATCCCGAGCACGCCGCCCAACTGCGAAACCTGGCCGGCGATGGACGACAGCATCCCGTCGCCGCCGACCGCGACTATGACGTCACCTCGGTCGACGCCGGCCTTGACCAGGTCGAGCGTGGCATTCGGTCCGGGCGAGTAGGTGACCTCCACCTCGGCTCCGGCCTCCCTGAGAAGGCGCGCCACAGGTACGACGGCGGCCGGAGCCGCGCCTCCGCCGGACAGCGGGTTGACCAGGAACGAGAAGGACCTCACGGGATCAGCACTCCCGGGTTCAGGATTCCGGTGGGATCGACTGTGGCCTTCACTCCACGCAGCATAGCCACCCCGACCGGACCGATCTCGCGGGCCAACCAGGCCTTGTGGTCTGTGCCGACCGCGTGATGGTGGGTGATCGTGGCGCCGGCTGCGATCATCGCGTCGGACGCGGACGCCTTGGCCGCGAGCCAACGCGTCAGCGGATCCTCGGTCTGTTGCGTGGCCACTGTGAAGTAGAGCGAACATCCTGTCTCATAGACGTGGGAAACATGGCATAGGACAAGGCTTCCCTCCCCGAGGCTGGATTCCAACGCGGCTTTCACGCCGGCATAGAGGCGTTCAGTGTTGGACCAGAAGGTCGCCGTTTCCAGGGTCTCCACCAGGACTCCGGCGTCGAGCATCGAGTCCCTGAGGTATGGCGCGTGGAAGCGCCCTTCGAGCCAGGTCTGTCCGCGTTCCTCACCCAGCGGGACGCCGCCCAGGTTGGTCAACGCCACGGTGACCAGCTCACGCCTGTCAGCGATCGATGCGCTCTCGTAGCCGACGATCATCAGGCAACCCGAAGCCCCCTCGCCACCCACATCGGACTGGCTCGCCAGGTTCAGTGCCGTCTCCATCTCATCGGAGAGGCGGATGATGGTGGGCAGGATCTGGTTCTGGGCCAGATGGCGCATCGCGGCCTGGCCGGCGGCGAAGGACTCAAACCGCCAACCTTCGTAGGCCGTTTCAGCCGCCACCGCGCGCACTCGCACCGTGACTTCGGTGATCACACCGAACGTCCCCTCGGAGCCCAACACCAACTGACGAATATCGGGTCCAGCGGCATTCGCAGGCGAAGAACCTGTAACAAGCTCACCGATCGGGGTGGCCACCCGAAGTCCGACGACCATCTGGTCGAAGCGTCCGAAGCCTGCGCTGTTCTGGCCGCTGCTCCGGGTCGCGGCGAATCCTCCGATCGAGGCGAACTCGAAGGACTGCGGGAAGTGACCGAGGGTCATGCCTTGTTCGGCGAGAGCGGCCTCTGCCTCCGGGCCGCGCATGCCTGGTTGCAGACGGGCGGTCATCGAGATCGGGTCGACCTCAAGCAGTTGATCCATACGAATCAGATCAAGGCTGATCAGACCGCTGAAGCCTTCACGCTGCGCGATGAGGCCACCGGTGACCGACGTACCGCCACCGAATGGGACGACCGCTACGTGGTGATCGACGGCCCAGGCGAGAAGTGCGACAACATCCTCATGGGAGCCCGGACGTACGACCACGTCGGGGGCGTCGGACAGGTCGCCGGTGCGAGCCTTCAGCAGATCCGGAGTCGATTTTCCACGGGTACGAAGGCGTCGGCTGGCGTCGTCGGTGAGCACATTGTCCTCACCAAGGAGGCCGACGAGCGGGGCCAGAAGGTCTGCTGCGAGACCCGAAGCCGGCACAGAAACCTCATCGACGGCCCGGGTGTTGTGGGCTCCGAACGCGGACTCCACCAAGCTGCGAGTGGCCTCGGGCAATTGACCTGCGTGGGCGGCGTCGCCCCATCGTTGTGGATGCATTTCTAGAGTCATGCGTTACAGTGTGACACATGACGTCCATCCGTAACAATGCAACACATGGGAACGGTCGATTTCTCGACGCCGCTCGAGAAGTGATCCTGACGGTCGGCTGGAAGCGCGCCACCGTGACCGATGTCGCCCGCATTGCCGAAGTGTCCCGGATGACGGTCTACCGCACCTACCCGGACATGCAGACAATCCTGGCAGAGTTGATGACCCGCGAATGGGTTGCGCTGATCGAACAGATCGTCAATGACGTCGACGTCGACAACGACGGGTGGGTTGACGTGATCGCTCGCCAGTTCAGCGCCGCCGTCACTGCCCTGCGCGAGAACGAACTCTTCCGACGGATCATCGATGTCGACCCCGAACAGCTGTTGCCGTACCTGATCGACCGTCGCGGGCGCTCCCAGGATGTGATCGTCGGCGGCCTTGCGAACCGGATTTCCGAGGCGCAGGCGACCGGCGAAGTCCGTAGTAGCGATCCCATGTTGCTGGCCCGTTCGCTCATGCTGGCCGCGCACGGGTTCGCGATCTCCGTGCACACCATGGCCGCCGATGGACTGACCCAGTCCGACTTCGACACCGAACTCACCGCTCTCGTCCGGAGGTACCTCGCACCATGACCCGAATTCAGCCCGGCCTTGCCAGCACGCCCCTCTCCGTCGACCTGCTCGTGATCGGCCTCGGCGTGACTGGCGCAGGCGTTGCCCTCGATGCCGCCTCACGCGGACTCTCCGTCCTGGCCGTCGATGCCCACGACCTCGCATTCGGTACGTCACGGTGGTCGAGCAAACTGGTGCACGGCGGACTCCGTTACCTGGCCAATGGTCAGGTCGGCGTCGCCCGCGAGAGCGCCGTCGAGCGCGGGA
Organism: Aeromicrobium sp.; assembly: GCA_039929755.1. Taxonomy (GTDB): domain Bacteria; phylum Actinomycetota; class Actinomycetes; order Propionibacteriales; family Nocardioidaceae; genus JACMOZ01. The sequence goes on from JBDSQP010000282.1 coordinate 12,416, forward strand.
TCCTGATGGAGTCAACCGCGCCACACCTCACTCGGCCGATGCCGATGCTTCTGCCTCTCATGTCCAGCGTTTCGGTTGCCCAGGCCACCCTTGCGTCCGCCGGATTTCGCGCTGGAGACGCGCTTCGGATCAGCGCCGGGACCAGCGTCGAAACCCTTCCGCGGCCTCGCCGGATCTCTCGCAACGAAGCACTGCGACTTGCCCCGTCACTTCGTCAGTCGGGACTTCGCGGCGGACTGTTGAGCTGGGATGGCCAACTTGAGGACGATGCCCGTTTCGTCACTTGCCTTGCTCGAACGGCGGCGTCCTTGGGGGCGGAGGTGCGGACTCGCGCCCGTGTCCTGTCGGCGACCGGATCTGGTGCCGGTCTGCGCGACGAACTCACTGGAGCTACATACGACGTCAGTGCGCGCGGGGTCATCAATGCCACCGGTGTCTGGGCGGGTTCCCTGGTCGAGAACGTCAAACTCAAGCCTTCGCGCGGCACGCACCTGGTGCTACGGGCCGAGACACTCCCCGGCCTCGCGGCGTCACTCACCGTGCCGGTGCCCGGCACGACCAGCCGATTCGTTTTCGCGCTGCCCCAGCCCGATGGCACGATCTATGTCGGTCTGACCGACGAGGAGACCGAAGGCGACATCCCCGACGTCCCACAGCCGACTGAAGCCGAGATCGGCTTCCTCCTCGACGTCGTCGGTGCGGCGCTGGAGAAGCCTCTGCGACGTTCAGATGCGGTCGGGACGTATGCGGGATTGCGCCCCTTGCTCGACTCCGACGGATCGACCGCCGACCTTTCCCGCAAGCACGCGGTTCTCACTTCGCCCACCGGCGTGGTGACCGTTGTCGGTGGCAAACTCACGACCTACCGGCAAATGGCCGAGGACGCCGTCAACGCGGTCGGCCTGAATGACATCCCCTGCCAAACTCGTTCCCTGCCGTTGTTGGGCGCGGCTTCGCGTGAGGAACTGTCGAAGATCGAGGCGCCCGCCCGGCTCGTACGCCGGTTTGGGACCGAGGCCACCCTCGTGCTGTCGAATGCCATCGAAGTCAGCGGGCTGGAAACGGCCGAGTTGCTCGCGCCCGGCCCCCTCGGAGTGACGCTCGCCGAACTGATCTTCGGGATCACCCACGAAGGCGCGGCCGACGTCGACGATCTGCTGGATCGCCGCACGCGCGTCGGACTGATTCCTGAAGATCGCGCCCTTGCCCTGCCTATGGCTGAGCGGGCCTTCGAGATCGTCGCACGCCAACAGATCTGACGAGGGTGGCTGTCGGAGTCCCCGGCAGAACGACACGAAGGCCCGACTCGTGGAGGAGTCAGGCCTTCGATGTGGCGGGTGCAGGGTTCGAACCTGCGTAGGCGTTGCCGTCTGATTTACAGTCAGATCCCTTTGGCCACTCGGGCAACCCGCCGGAATTTGCGCCACCCGTTTCCGGGGGCAACAGCAAGCAACAATAGCGCAGCCCAATAGGTTAGAACTAAACGGATATACCCCAGGAGGAGCCATGGCCGATTCGTCGTTCGACATCGTCAACAAGATTGACCGACAGGAAGTCGACAACGCACTCAATCAGGCGTCGAAGGAGATTGCGACCCGCTACGACTTCAAGAACACCGGTGCCGCGATCGACTGGAGTGGCGAGTTCGGAATCGAGATCAAGGCCAACGCCGATGAGCGTGCCCTCGCCGTCCTGGACGTCTTCAAGGACAAGTTGATCAAGCGCGGAATCTCGCTCAAAACCCTCGAAGAGGGCGAGCCCCGCCAGTCCGGCAAGGAAGTCCGGATCACCTCGACGATCACCGAAGGCATCAACCAGGAGCAGGCCAAGAAGGTCTCCAAACTGATCCGCGACGACGGCCCCAAGGGCGTCAAGGTCCAGATTCAGGGCGATGAGCTCCGCGTTTCCAGCAAGAAGCGCGACGACCTGCAAGAGGTCATCGCACTGGTCAAGGGCGCCGATCTCGACTTCGCGGTGCAGTTCACCAACTACCGCTGACCGCGCCCAAGCGGGGTCAGGGTATGTGCTTGAGTACCAGGTCGGGCCAGACGCTCAGGGCGACGAGCCCGGCCGAACCAAGCAGAACGCCGATCCTCGCGATTCGGACCGCGTAGGGCACCGAGGGGCTGACGTAGGGCTCGCCGTCGGGAGCCTCGAAGAGTTTGACGAAGAGCCGCAGGTAGAAGGCGAGTCCGAGCGCGACGTTGATGGCCATGACCGCCGCGAGTACGTAGTAGTGACCCTCGATGACCGGGCGCAGCACCACATACTTGGTGAGGAGCCCGATGATCGCCGGCGGGAATCCGGCCAGCGAAAGCAGCGCGAAAGCCAGCGAGCCGCCAAGCAGGAAGTCCGTACGGGCGAGGCCGGCGAGCTCGTCGAATGACGTACTGCCATAAGTACGGTGGACGATCGCCAACACCGAGAACGCGACCAGGTTGGCCAGTGCATAGACCGCGAGGTACTGCACCGGAGCGCTGAGACCGTCGCGGGCGAAGAGTCCGACCGCAGGAGTGATCAAAAAGCCGGCCTGGGCGATCGATGACCACGCGAGGAGGCCGACGCCGTCCCGTTGTCGCAGGGCACCGATGTTGCCGATTGCCATCGTCAGCGCCGACACGACCGCCATGAGGGGCATCCAGATGTCATAGGCGTGGGGCAAGGCGTCGGCAAGGAGAACGAACAGGGCTCCCAGCGCCGCTGCCTTGGAGACCGCGGAGAGGTAGCCGGCGACGATGACACTGGAGCCTCGGTAGGTGTCCGGGATCCACATGTGGAACGGGACGGCACCCAGCTTGAAGAGGAAGCCGATGAGGGTGAGAACGACTGCAACGGCGATCACCGAATGCGGCACCGGGCCGTCGACCAAGGCACGGTTGATGGCGACGTACGACAGCGAACCGGTGATGCCATAGAGCAGCGAGATGCCCATCAACGTGATCGCCGTGGATACGACCGAAGCGAGGAAGAACGTCCACGCGGATCGGATGGCTTCGCGGTCGCCCTGCCGCAGGCCGACGAGGGCGATCGACGGAAGCGACAACAACTCGAGCGAGACGACGAGTGTCACGAGGTCGCGCGCGGCCACCATCATCAGTGCACCGGCGATCGAGGACAGCAGGAGGAAATGGAACTCTCCCGGCGGGATCGATTGCTCGTAGTTCATGACGTTGGCGACGACCAGAACCATCAGGGAGCCGAGCAGGATGATGAGCGACAAGGCGAACGTGTATTTGTCCGGGCCCTGCGTGCGAATGAGCTCGTGACCAGCCCAGATCACGGCGATCGTCGATGGGATGGCCGGGCCTAGCCAGGTACGGAAGGGCCAGAAGGCTTCGACCATCAGCGCGACGATGGCACCAATGGCGACGATCAGCGCGGGGCCTATGACGACCCATTCGACGGGGATCACGACGCCCCCAGGACGGACTTGACGGCGACTTCGATCGGACCCATCAGGAGCCCCGGCGCAACGCCGAGCACGATGATCGAGGCGGCGAGCGCTGCGCCGATCATCCGTTCGTTGACGGTGAGATCACGATCGGCCGGCTGCGGAGTCGGCTCACCCTGATTGAGTAGCCGAATGGCGCGAGCGAAGAACGCCGTGGTCAGAATGATGCCTGTCGCGGCAACGCCGAGGAGAATCCAGGCCAGCGATTTGTCGAGGACCGGGCCGACGTCGTATGCAGCCCTCAGAGAGAGCATCTCTCCCCAGAAGCCGCCCAGTCCGGGCAATCCGAGGCTCGCGACCGCCGCAAACGTGAACACCGCGCCGAGCCAGGGCGCACGCGCATACAGTCCACGGCCCATGGCCTTGAGCGAGGCGGTGCCATAGCGCTCCTTGAGCCAGCCGGCGTTGAAGAACAGCAGACCCGTGATGAGTCCGTGCGCCACCGAACCGAAGACCGCGGCAGCGACACCGACTTCGCTCATCGTGGAGAGGCCGAGCACGACGAAGCCCATGTGGCCAACGCTGGAAAACGCGATCATCCGCTTGAGATCGTCCTGTGCGAGGCATGCGAGCGATGAATAGATGATGCCGATGACGCCGGCAACCGCGAGGTAGGGCGCAATGCGTGCAGTCGATTCGGGCAGCATGTCGACGCAGATGCGGATGAGGCCATAGGTGCCGAGCTTGAGGAACACGCCCGCGAGCAGCACGGATCCGACGGTCGGCGCCTTGCTGTGGGCGTCGGGCAACCACGTGTGTAGAGGCACCAAAGGGGTCTTGACCGCGAAGCCGATCGCGATCACCGCCACGGCAGCCAGAGGGATCGTCGTCTGGGCGTTGATGCCACTGTCCGCGATCGCCGTGATCTGGAGCGTGTGCGCGTGGACGGCGACGATGACGAAACCGACCAGCATGAACGCCGACCCGAGCACCGTGAACAACAGGAAACGGGTCGCGGCATAACGCCGGCCTTCCTGGTCGTGTGGGTCGCCCCACCAAGCAATCACGAACCACATCGGGATCAGCGCGAGTTCGAAGAACAGGAAGAACAGCAGCAGATCAAGAGAGGCGAAAACTCCGATCGAGGCGCCGCTGATGACGAGCACCAGCGCGACGAGCGAAGGCTCCGTATCGTCCTTGAACAACGAAACGCAGCCCAGCACGGCGAGGAATGCGGTCATCATCGCCAGAGGCCACGAGATGCCGTCGAGGCCGAGGTGGAAGTGAACGCCGAGCGCGTCGATCCAGGGCTTGTCGACGGACGCATACCAGCCGTCGCCGGCGGACGCACCGTGCGCCACACACAACGCGAGGAACGACCCGCTCATGGCTACCGCGCCGATACAGGCGGCCACCTTCCCGCCGAAGACCGAGCGACCCAATAGCAGTTGGCCGGCAGCAAGCATGGGCAGCGCTATCGCGATGACGAGTGGATTCACGACCACACCACCACGAATGCGGCGAAGGCGATGACGCCGACGACGAGCACGGACACGTAGCGCTGCACGTTCCTGGACTGCGTCAGATCAAGGAAGCCCGAGACGTGATCTGCGCCGATCGACGTCCCCCGGGAGTAGGCGTCCACGCCGTCGCGGTCGATGTAGACGACGGCCCGGGCGGTTCCCGCGAAGAAGGTCGGGATCCAGCGTGAATACATGCGGTCGATGCCCAGTTCGGCACGGAGCGGCCGCCATGCGACGTCGAGCGGGAGCCGTATGCGGCGTTTGCGGACGAACCAGATCAGCGCGATCGCGGCCGATGCGATAAGGGTCGTCAGCAATCCGATGCCCAGGTGAACCGGTTTGCCGATGCTGAGCGCGAGAGTTGCCACGGCGAGGATCAGGATCGGCCAGGTCATGGCACGGGGCGCATCGTGCCCCTGCTTGGCGGGGCCGAAGAAGACCTTGAACCACAGCCTTGCCGCGTAGGCGGCCGTCACGAAGGCGGTCAGCAAGGCGACGACCAAGATCAGGGTCGCGATGCCGCCCGACACCGGGCCGGAGCCATCGGTCGCACTGTGTGCA
>JBDSQP010000283.1:0-3390 GCA_039929755.1 Aeromicrobium sp.
TCCTTGGTCATGATCTGGCGCGCTGTGATGCCTTTGCGCAGAAGGCCGACAACAGCCTGCCCCGAGGCTTCGGCGAACGCGTCGCGACGGTTGTCGATCGCCGGCGGCGCGGCCGAGCCCGGGAGGCTCATACCAAGGGCTTCCGCTGCAGTGGCCATCGTGTTGGCGGTGAACATGCCGCCGCAGGCGCCTTCGCCCGGGCAGATGGCGCGTTCAATCTTGTCGACCTGTTCGCGGCTGATGAGGCCCTTGATACAGGCGCCGACTGCTTCGAACGCGTCGATGATCGTGACGTCCTTGCCGTCAACATTGCCGGGCATGATCGAGCCGGCATAGAGAAACACGCTGGCGAGGTCGAGGCGGGCCGCCGCCATGAGCATGCCCGGAAGGCTCTTGTCGCAACCCGCGAGCAGGACAGAGCCGTCGAGGCGCTCGGCCATCATGACCGTCTCTACGGAGTCGGCGATGATCTCGCGGCTCACGAGCGAGAAGTGCATACCCTCATGGCCCATCGAGATGCCGTCGGAGACAGAGATGGTGCCGAATTCGAGGGGGTAGCCGCCCCCCGCGTGGACGCCAACCTTGACCGCCTTGGCGAGCCGGTCAAGCGGCATGTTGCACGGAGTGATCTCGTTCCAGCTGGACGCGACGCCGATCTGGGGCTTTTCCCAGTCGTCGTCACCCATACCGACTGCTCGGAGCATGCCGCGCGAGGCGGTCGCTTCGAGGCCATCGGTGACGGTGCGGCTGCGGGGTTTGATGTCAGGAGCCATGGCCAAAGATTACGTGGCAGGTGCTGCGCTCAGAAGAGCGGGATGAACAGGAGTGCGAGCAACCAACTCACGAAACTGCCGACGAGTACGTATTCGGCCATGTTGCCATCGTCATCAGCGCGGGAGATCTCGGGGAATCGCAGAATGCCCTTGGCCGCGATCACGGCACCCACCGCCGTGAACTGTCCCGACAGGGCCATCGCGAAGATGAACGAACGCTCTAGCGGTCCGAGTATGCGCCCGCCCTTGAGGGTTCGGGCCGAACCCAGGACTCCCGGACCTGCGCCGCTGAGGACGAGCCGGACGATCAGATTGGCGGTGTTCTGCAGGACCAGGAAGTAGCCGAACCCGACCGCGAATCGGTCGAACTGAACGCCCCGTAAGCCGTCGATGGCCAGCGATTCGTACCACGACTCAAGCCAGCCGAAAGACGGATCGAGGTGCTGACCGAAGGCGAGTATGAGCAGCACCGCGGCACTGAGTCCGCCCAGCGACCATCGCTCGCCCTCGGGCAAGGGCAGCCGATCACCGAACACCCATGCTGCGACCAGCACGAGGCCGATGATCGGGAGCCATAGGTCGTGGGCTTGACGCCCGAGCCCCCAAAATCCGAGGACGGCAACGATCGCGGCGATGACAACAGCCCCTATCCGCCGGCGAACATCGGAGTCCGAAGCGCCATAGCGGAAGATGTCGGCGGCTCCGACCATCGTCAGAAGCAGGGCAATCATCGTCATACGGCACCACCGAGAGTGTCATGGGAAGCGAGGACGGCATAGGCCCCCGACGAGTGGAGCGCCTGCGAAACTGCGGACGGCGAAACGCCTTCGGCCGTGGCCAGGACAGCCTGGGTCTTGCCTTCGAGCATGCCGAGTAGCAGTCGCCGCTGTCTGGCGTTCATGCCGGTCACAAGGTGATCCCGGCACAGCACGAGGGCATTGATGACTTCGGGTGCGGGCATTGATGCATCCTGTCCCCCTGTCGACATCGGCTCTGCAATGCAGAACCAGGTGCGCAACGTTCCGTTTTTGCGGTGTTCGCGGTTTTTGGCGATGACGATCGCATCTCGGGCGGACCACCACGCGGGTCCATCCTGCATCACACCGTATGGCGAAGTACCGACATCGGCGTATGCCCCGGCACCGAGTCCGAATCGGCAATCGAGGCCCTCGGGCAGACTCAGCCGGATCCGCAGGGTTGCGTTGACCGCCGACGCGACATCGCGATAAACAGCTTGAAACTCATCGCCGATCGTTGGCACCAGCGGCTGCACGGCTTCGATTTCGGCGTTGACGCGATCCAGAACCGCGACCAAGGCGGTCTGCATCGCCGATCGGTCGGGGTGAGTGCGAGAACCCACTACATCCCCGATCAGCGTGATTCCAGTCATCTGCTTCATTTTCACATTAGTGATGTTATCACTTAATTTCTTAAAACATAAGCCATATCCTGAAGATACCTTAGTCTGAAGAAACACGGCAAGCCTGACAGAATGGCCGGGTGCATATCGCCTTCGCCACCGCCGCAGCCTTTCGTGAACTCGACGAGGATCTTCCCCTTCTGATTGCCGCCGGCGAAGAGAGGGGGCACCGGGCCGAACTGGCCGACTGGGACCAACCTGACGTCGACTGGCAAGGATTCGATCACGTCGTTGTCCGCTCATGCTGGAACTACATAGACCAGCGAGACGAATTCGTGGCCTGGGCGGGATCGATCCCGAGCCTCCGAAATCCCTCCAAGGTCATCGCTTGGAACACGGGCAAGGTCTATCTCCGCGAGTGCGCCGCGGCCGGTATGCCGATGATCGACACGTACTGGAATGCGAAGGAAGGGGACGACATAGGCGACCCCGAAGAGTGGGTCTGCAAGCCGTCAATCTCTGCCGGTTCGATCGACACTGGACGATGGAGCACCCGCGAGGAGGTCTACGCACACAGTGCCGAGCTCATCGCCGCAGGTCGTACGTCGATCGTCCAGCCCTATATACAGTCGGTCGACAACGACGGGGAAACGGCGATGATCTTCATCGGTGGAGAATTCTCACACGCGATCCGCAAGGGGCAACTGCTGAAGCGGGGCGAGGGCATCAACGATGAACGCGCCGGCACAGAATCAGTCACGCCGCGCGCACCGACAGCCGTCCAGCATGAGGTGGCCGCCGAGGCCCTCGCGACGGTCCAACACCTGCTCAGCCTCGATGCGCCGTTGCTGTATGCCCGCGTCGACCTCGTGACTGCTCCCGACGGATCACCGCTGGTCATCGAGCTCGAGCTGACCGAACCCAGCCTGTTCCTCCCCCACAGCGAGGGCGGAGCAGACCGACTCATCCAAGCGCTGGAGGTCTAGAACACGTCGACACAGGCTCCGGTGAGGGTACGTCATACGACGACTTTGGGCACGAACTTCCCAATGACGTTGCAGCACCTCTCATCACGGGGCAGAATCAGCGCGTGACTTCTGGCAAACCCCCCGTGGCGCGGTATGTGCGCTACTACGACGTATACAGCGCTGACGGAACCCGTTTACGCGCCTGGACGAATGACGCCAAGGGTCCGACGGTGCTGCTATCGAACGGTCTCGGCACCAATCCGCACTCATGGCCGGCGTTCCTGAGCCC
>JBDSQP010000284.1:0-2888 GCA_039929755.1 Aeromicrobium sp.
ACCCCTGTGATCGTCGACGCCGTCCGCACGCCTCAAGGCAAAAGGAACGGGGTCCTGGCCGGTATCCATCCCGCCGTGCTCCTGGGCATGGCTCAGTCCGAGGTGATTTCGCGCGCCGGCATCGAGGCCGATCTGGTCGACCAGGTGATCGGCGGTTGCGTGACCCAGGCCGGTGAGCAGTCGAACAACATGGTGCGCCGGGCATGGATGCATGCGGGCCTTCCCAACGCGACTTCCTCCAGCCAGATCGACGCGCAGTGCTCGTCGGCCCAGCAGGCCACTCATCTCATCAACGCGATGATCGCCTCCGGGCAGATCAAAGCCGGCATCGCCTGCGGCGTCGAGTCAATGTCCCGAATCCCTCTCGGTGCGAACGTCCCGCCGGGCACCGGCTCGCCCCGACCCGACGACTGGTCCATCGACCTGCCGAACCAGTTCGAGGGTGCTGACCGGATCGTGCGCGACCGCGGCTTCTCTCGAGCAGGGGTCGACGCGTTCGGCCTGTGGTCCCAGGAAAAGGCCCGTGCTGCCCGTGACGAGGGTCGCTTCGCCCGCGAGATCTTCGCCATCAAGGCACCGGTCCTCGGCGAGGACGGCCAGCCCACCGGCGACACTCAGGTGGTCGACACCGACCAGGGGATCCGTGAGACCTCCCTTGAACGTCTCGCCGCCCTCAACCCGGTGCTCGCCGACGGGACTCATACGGCCGGCACCTCCTCCCAGATCTCCGACGGCGCGTCGGCGCTCCTGCTCATGGACTCCGAACTTGCTGCGTCACTGGGCCTCAAGCCCCGGGCTCGGATCATCGCGTCCTGCCTCGTCGGATCCGACCCTTACTACCACCTCGACGGTCCGGTCCAGGCGACCGAAAAGCTCTTCAAGGACACCGGAATGTCGATCGCCGACATCGACATCTGCGAGGTCAACGAGGCATTCGCCGGCGTTGTGATGTCGTGGGCGAAGGTGCACGCCGTCCCCGAAGACAAGATCAACGTGAACGGCGGCGCGATCGCCCTCGGGCACCCCGTCGGCTCTACCGGCACGCGCCTTTTGACGACAGCCCTGCACGAACTTGAACGCCGGGATGCCACCACCGCCCTGATCTCCATGTGCGCCGGCGGCGCGCAGGCTTCAGGCACCATCATCGAACGAATCTGACAAAAGGGAAGCAATGAGCAAAGAGCAACTTCTGGATGAGGCCGACTACGTAGTCGTCGGTGCAGGCAGCGCCGGTTCCGCCGTCGCGTCACGTCTTGCGGCGTCCGGCGCGTCGGTGATCCTGCTCGAGGCAGGCAAGAAAGACACCGCCTTCCTGGTGACCAAGCCGGGCATGATCGGGCCGATGCACGCGGTCCCGCAGCTGAAGAAGACGGTCGACTGGGGCTACCACACGACCCCGCAGACCCATCTCAACGGCCGCGAACTTCCGCAGCCTCGCGGCAAGGTGGTGGGCGGCTCGAGCTCGATCAACGGCATGCTCTGGGTGCGCGGGCATCGCGCCAACTACGACTCGTGGGCGGCCGAGGGCAACTCGGGCTGGGATGCAGACTCGGTGAACACCTCATACCAGCGCGTCGAGGACTTCGAGGACGGTGCCGATGACTATCGCGGTGCCGGCGGCCCGATCAAAGTCACCCGTCACACCCAGCCGACCGAAGCCTCGATGCAATTCCAGCAGGCGGCTTCGGACACCCTGGGCGTCAAGATCATCAAGGACTACAACGCCGCCGAGCAGGAGGGCGTGAGCACCTTCCAGCAGAGCGCGTCCGACGGCAAGCGCTACTCCGCATCCCGCGGCTACCTCACCAACGCAGACCTGCCGACTCTCAGCCTCCAGTCCGAGATCCGCGTCGACCGGGTCGTCATCGAGAACGGCCGGGCGATCGGCGTCGAACTGACCGACAAGCGCGGATACCGCCGAACGATCCGGGCCGGCAAGGAAGTCATCCTGTCGGCCGGAGTCTTCGGGTCCGCCCAATTGTTGATGCTTTCCGGAGTCGGGCCCGCTGCCCACCTCGCCGAGCACGGCATCGCGGTCAACGCGGTCCTCCCCGTGGGAGACAACCTCCACGACCACATGTTCGTGCCGACCACCTGGGTGATGCCCAACGCAGTCCACCGCGGCAAGGCATCGTACTTCGCGCGCGGTCTGGCCAAGGAGCTCACCCGCGGTGGCTCATTCCTTGAGAACTCGGTGTTCGAGACGGTCGCATTCGTACGCACCTCGCTGGCCACCGATGTTCCAGACCTGCAGATCCACGTGCTGCCCTGGGCCTATCCATCGCCCAACCAGGACGCGCCGATCCGCCACAAGGTCGATCCGCGCGCCGCCCTGACCGTGATGTCCACGCTGATCTATCCGCGCAGCCGCGGCACGCTCCGGCTCGCATCCGCCGATCCGGGCGCGGCTCCGCTCATCGACATGAACTACCTCGCCGAGGTCGGCGACCAGCAGGTACTACTCGAGGGCGTCGAGATCATCCGGGAGATCATGAAGTCGGCAGCCTTCGGCGACAACGTGAAGTCCGAACTGCATCCCGGCAAGGATCTGGATGCCAAGGCGATGAAGTCCGAGATCCTCAATCGGGCCACCAGCGTCTATCACGGCGTCGGCACCTGTCGGATGGGCATCGACGATCGTGCCGTCGTCGGGCCGGACCTCAAGGTCAAGGGCATCGAGGGCCTTCGGGTCGCGGATGCGTCGATCATGCCGTCGATCATCGGCGGCAACACCAACGCACCGTCGATCATGATCGGCGACATGTGCGCAGAGCTGGTACTGCGATGAGCGCGGACACGCGACGGCCGGCCAGCCTCACCGCCGAGTTCCTCGACAGCCTCGTCCAGCGTGTGCCCGGAAACACCGGCAACACCTGGAAGCTGACCGA
>JBDSQP010000285.1:0-12599 GCA_039929755.1 Aeromicrobium sp.
GGCTTGATATCGCGGTGGATGACGCCGGCTTCGTGAGCCGCCTGCAAGGCAGACGCGGTTTGTTCGAGGATCAGTATCGTGCGCTCAGCACCGAGCGGGCCTAACGAAGAAACTTCGTCGGACAGCGTCAGCCCGTCGACATACTCCATCACCAGGTATGACAGTGGCGCCGCGTTTTCGCGGTCGATCTCGCCGAAGTCGAAGACGGGAACGACGCCCGCGTCGCTGATCGCACTGGCCGCCCGAGCCTCGCGACGCAGCCGCTCACGAAACTGTTCGTCCTCGGCATACTCGGCGCGAAGCAACTTGACTGCAACGGTCCGACCGAGGACATCATCAACGGCGCGCCACACGTCGCCCATTCCCCCGCCGGCAATGCGATCAACGAGCCGATAGCGGCCGGCAATAACCGTGCCGGCAGTCGTCAGCCCGTTGGGCTGCCCTCCGGCGCTGTTATCCATGGACGTCAGGTTATAACTCCGCAGCGTGTGGCGCTGAAGAAGCCCTTCAGACCGGCGATGACAGCGCTTCGGTGAGCAGCGCGACGAGAGCCTCGAGTTGCATGTCGGATGACATCGAGACCTCTTCGTCCGAACCGTCGAGTGCCCTTGCCGCCAGTCCAGCCTTGCTGTCGATGAGCTCCACGATCTTGGTGTCAATTGTCTGCGAGGCGATGATGCGCCAGGCCGTGACCGGCTCCTCCTGACCGATTCGGTGAACGCGGTCAATGGCCTGCGTCTGCTCGGCATCGGTCCAGGAAAGTTCGGCAAGCACCATGTTGGATGCGACCTGGAGGTTGATTCCCACCCCGGCGGCCGACAACGAGCAAACTATGACGGCAACGTCTGGGTCGTTGACGAATGCGTCGATGTTCCTCTCGCGCGCCTTCGGAGTCTGGTCACCGCGGATCGACGAGTAGCGGATGCCGCGCTTCTCGAAGGTCTGCTCGGCGACGTCCATGACGTCGACGTGCTTGGCGAAGAAGACGACTTTTCCGACGCTGTGCGCGAGTTGTGCTGTGTAGTCGGCGGCGAGGCCGGCTTTGGCCTGACCGATTCGGCGCATCATGCTGAAGACGTTTTCGTCAGTCTTCGTGGTGTCCTCGCGCTCCCACGCGGCGACCCGGCGTACGAGATCGTGATCGATTCCCTCGACGGTGACTCCGGAGGTGCGTGTCTCGAGAGCCCGCTGGTACCGCGACACCAAGCGACGCGCGAGCACTCGCTCGGCTTCCCGGATCGAGCGGCCGGCTTCGTCGTCGAGCTCGACGGGAAGGTCGGCGATTCGGCGGGCGGGAATGTCGGCGGCCACATCCATCTTGCGGCGGCGAACGATGCCGAGGTCGATCACGCTGGCGCGGGCCGCAGAGTAGAACCCCGGGTCGAGAGGCGACAGTCCGGTCTCCTCGAGGGAATGCATCAACTCGGGGAGGGGCTTCTTGTCGTCGATCCAGCCAAGGAACTGCCAGATCGCCCGGAAGTCATCGATGTCGTTGATCAGAGGGGTGCCAGTGAGTGCCATCAACAATGGACGCGCGGTGCGGGCCCGGATGCGTTCGGATAGCTGGAGAACGTGTTGCGAGCGCTGCGAAGACTTGTTCTTGATGAAGTGCGCCTCGTCGAGGACCATCCCACGGAAGCCGAGGTCGCCGAGCCAGCCGACGTGACGGTCGAGAACTTCGTAGTTGACGATGACGATGTCGGCAAAACCATCGATTGCGTCGCCGTTGCCGTGGATCACGGTGGCCGGGCGACCGGGTGTCCATAGGTTGGCCTCGCGTGCCCAGTTGGTCTTGACGACATTGGGTACGACGACGAGCAAGGGGTACGCGTTCGCGGCTTGGGCGGCTAACAGTGCCTGCGCGGTCTTGCCCAAACCGGGCTCATCGGCGAGGAGGAATGTCCGGTGACCGTCTTCGGCCGCGGCGATCAGTTCGGCCTGGTGGCGCATGAGTTCCGGGCCACTCTTCTGCTTGACAACGGATGGTTCGGGCAGACCCATACATGCGGTGGCTCCGCCGGAGGCGCGCTCGAATGCCGATAACAGTGGACCGAGAAGTTCCCAGCTGGCGAGTCGTCGTGCCTGGGTCTTGGGTTTCGCGGGGGCAAATTCGGGAGCGAGGAAGGGATTTGCGAGTTGACGCGAGACGACCGATTGCGGCACCACTTGACGCTCTGACATTGCCGACGAGGCCAACGTCTCGGCAGGGTCCTCGACCTCGGGGGCCGGCTCAATGCCGGCGGCGACCAGCATGTCGCGCTTGAGCGACTTCGCAGAGTCGGAAAAGACGGCATCCTCTGTGAGCAACTCAAGAAGAGAGGTGTCAAGGGCGGCAGTCTTCGCCAAAATCGTCCCGACGCCGTCAAGGCGCTTGAGTTGCTCAGCACGGTGGGCTTCGGTGCTGGTCTCGTCGGCTTTGACTCGCGCGCGTTCTTCGCGGGCGAGCTGGGCGACGACCTGAAACTTGGTACGGGTCGAAGGCGACACGCGGCCCCGTTGGGCACCCGCTTCGACCTCGCGCACGGCGCGGGCGAGCACAGGCATGATGCCTTCGTTGTCGACGTTGCGGACACGTCGAGAGTTGCGGGGGGCGTTACGGGTCGAGCCCGAACCACGCTGGCCTTGTCTGGCCAAGAGTTCCTCCTCATGCATGCCCGGAATGTGGGCTTTCGCGGCATTCCATCCACCGAACCGACTTAATGCCGGGCCGACGATGAGACGTCGCGCGGAGCGAACCTCGGAGGCCACTCCGTGAAATGGTGCGGACACACCGACCAAAGGACGGATGCCGCGCGACCGACGGCCGAGTCAGAAGCCGCTCGAAGAGTGGCACTGCGGGGTCGGTACTCGGTCAAGCGTACCTCCCACCCATCCCCGTGGGAACACAGTGTTCGAATATCGGGACGCGTGACGAGCAGACATTGTCGTCGCCATCACCGAGAATGATGGTGGTCTCGACGACAAAGGAAACCAATATGCCTTCATCAGCCCCGGCCCGCGAACTGGATCTCGTGCTCTACGGCGTCACAGGATTCGTCGGCGCACTGCTCGCCAAATATGTCGCCACCGCGGCTCCCGCGGGTGCTCGCATCGGCCTGGCCGGCCGCGACACGGCGCGCGTGGAGAAGGTGCGCACCGATCTTGGCGACGCGGCAGCCTCGTGGTCGATCCTGCGCGCCGACGCAACGGATCCGACGAGTCTGCGAGACATGGCCGAGCGTGCCCAGGTTGTCGTGACGACCGTGGGGCCTTACGCCGCTTACGGTCTGCCCGTAGTCGAGGCATGCGTCGAGGCTGGAACCGACTACGCCGACCTGACCGGCGAAGCCCTGTTCGTGCGATCGAGTATCGACGGATTCCACGACCGGGCGCTGGAAGCCGGTTCCCGAATCGTCCATTCCTGCGGATTCGATTCGATCCCTTCGGATCTCGGCGTCTACCTGACATACCTCCGGGCTCTCGAGGACGGCGAAGGAGAACTCGAATCCTCGACGCTCGTCTGTACGTTCAAGGGCGGGCTCAGCGGCGGCACCATCGCCTCGGGTCGCGGCCAGATGCGAGCGATAGCCGAAGACAAGTCACTCGCCAAGGTCGTCAGCGACCCATATGTCCTGAGCACCGATCGCGCGCTCGAGACTGATCTCGGCCAACAATCGGATACGGCTCTCTCGCGGGCCTCAGCGATCGACAGCAGCCTGACGGGCTGGATCACCACCTTCCTGATGGCTCCCTACAACACACGAGTCGTCCGCCGGAGCAATGCCTTGCTCGGCTGGGCCTATGGCAAACAGTTCCGCTACCGCGAGGTGTTGCGGGTCCCCGGGCGTATGGCGCCGGTCGCCGCGGTGGGCATGGCCGCCGCAATGTGGGCTCAGTCGAAGCTCGGGCCTTTCGCCCACCGAGGCTTCGGGCCTCGCGTCATCGACCGCATCGTCCCCGCACCCGGCACAGGTCCGAGTGCGGAGGCGCGTGACGCCGGCTTCTTCACCACGAAGACCTTCACGACGACGTCGACGGGTGCCCGCTACCTTGCAACCGTTACTGCCGACGGCGATCCGGGCTACAAGGCGACCGCCGTCATGCTCGGCGAAGCAGGTTTGTGCCTGGCCTTCGATCGGGAGAAGCTCTCGACTCTGCGGGGTGTGCTCACTCCTGCCCCGGTCATGGCCGAGCCCCTCGCCGAGCGCCTGCGCAACGCCGGTCTCACGATCGAGATCGAGCGCGTATCGACCTGATCACAGACCCTTTTGAGGCCCTCAGCTTCGGCGGTGGCCACGACCCGGATGGACCGGGATGCTGCACGTGATTCAGCGCAGACCTGGGTGACCCTTCACCAGCAGTGGCAGCAAAAGGGACCTTGGTGTCACCTGGGACAAGGCGGCCGCGACTCTGTTCGCCTTGCCCGGGATGACCACGAGGCGTCCCTTGGCCATACCTTCCACGGCGCTCTTCGCTACGTCCTCGGCGGTCACCCACATCACTGCGGGAAGGGCTGCTTCCGCATCCTCGGCAGAGAAGCCAGCACGCTCACCGAAGCCCGTGTGGACGGGGCCGGGGCAGAGGGTTGTGGCAGTGACGCCGGTGCCGCGCAGCTCGCCCGCAAGGCTCTGCGTGTAGGACAGTACGAACGCTTTCCCCGCGCCGTAGCCGGCCTGTCCCGGCAGGGGTTGGAATGCCGCCGTCGAAGCAACGTTTAGTAGTGCGCCCCGTCCGCGTTGAACCATTCCCGGAAGGATCCGGCTGCAGAGGTCGGCGACCGCTACGACGTCGACCTCGATCATGTTCATCTCCGCCGTTGGGTCAGATTTGCTGACCGGGCCCAGGGTGGACAACCCGGCATTGTTGACCAAGATGTCGGAAACGCGTCCGTGCTCGCCGACGAGATCAAGCAACGAGGCGCGGCTGGCCCGATCAGCAAGATCCAACGCGATCACGTCTGCGCTCACCAATTCTGCTTGCAGTGCTTCGAGCTTGTCGGCTGACCTGGCCACCAGAGTCACGTGGTGCCCACGCCGGGACAATTCACGGGCGATCATGGCTCCGATCCCCGAGGAGGCTCCGGTAACAATCGCCGTGCGGTCAGGACCGGGTGCTGGAAGAGGCATGGCGACACTTTAGTGCGAGGTAGCCGCCACGGTCGCAGGTCACAGCAATATTGGAGACCGTCCTCGTCAGCCTTCCTGCCCCCGCGTAGTCGAGTCGCTGATGCGCGCAATTGCCGTCACCGCGGCCTCGATCTGACCAGGTCCGACGAAGTAGTGCGGTGAGGCCCGGACGACCGACGCCAGGTCCCGGGCGGCCATGTCCAGTCGCGTGGACGAGAGTTCACTGACCGAAACGGTCACGCCTACACCGAGCAGAGCCGACCGGACGTCAGCCGCCTTGTGCCCGTCGACCGTGAACGAGACGATCCCTGCGAGGTCGATGCCGACGTCATGTACGTTGACGCCTTTCAGTCTGCCGAGACCGTCCCTCAGCAACTTCCCGCGCTGACGGATTGCACTCTCGACCTCCATCGGCCCCAGGTCGAGGAGATGGTCCACGGCCGCCTTGAGGCCCAGCCTCCCGGCCACGTCTGCCTCCCAGAGTTCAAAGCGGGCTGCGTCCGAACGCAACTGGTATTCCTCGGCGCCTGTCCAGGTGCCGCCTCTCATGTCGACTGCGATCGGCTCCAGGTCGACGAGGACCGGGCGGCGTACGTAGAGGAACCCCGTCCCACGAGGGGCTCGCAGCCACTTCCGCCCTGTGGCCGAAAGTGCGTCGACACCGAGTGCCTCGACGTCGATGTCGAGTTGCCCTACCGACTGGCAGGCGTCGAGCAGAACAAGGGCACCGACAGAGTGAGCCAGTTCGACCACTTCGCGGACTCTGCTGACGTGGCCGGAGTTCGTCGCGACATGTACGAGCGAAACCAACCGGACGCGCTCGTCGAGCATCCGACCCAGTGCCTCGAGGTCGGCGTCGCCGTCAGCCGTTGTGGGTACGACCTCGACCTGTGCGCCATCGAGGTGGCGCCGTTGGAGCAGGGTGATGGCGTTACTGGCGTACTCATTACCGCACATCAGGATTCTGTCCCCGGCCTGCCACGACAGCGCCGTGACGAACTGCGACCACGCCCTGGTGGCACTGTCGCAGAACGCGAGAAGGTCATCATCGCAATTCAGCAATCGGCCAACCGACCTCGACAATCCCTGGAGATCTTCGGCGCGCTCGCCTGCCGCTCGATAGCCACCGATCTCGGCCTCCCGACGCAGGTGCGCTACAACGGTGTCGACAACCGTTCTGGTCGGCAGCGAGGACCCGGCGCTGTCCAGGAACACTTGATCGCGACAGCCCGGTGTCAATTCCTGTTCTCTGGCGAGATCGATCACCACCCCATCGTGCCGTAGGCCGGTTCTGATCCGCGCTGCAAGGGGACCGCAGACAAACATGAACATTCGCTGACGCTTCTTGCCAAGTCTCGAATTGTGTCGGTGCACCTGCTTAGGATCAATCGACGCCAGCGGTCGGTGGTGCACGGAGCGCCCGCCCGGCCGCAATGAGGAGGATCCTCGCATGATGACTACAGAGTGGGACGCCACGTCATTGCTTCAAAGGTTCGACGAGGTGAGGTCGCATACCGAAAAACTCGCCGAGCCACTCTCACCTGAAGACCAAACCGTCCAATCGATGGCTGATGTTTCGCCAACCAAGTGGCATCGCGCGCACGTGACATGGTTCTTCGAAACGTTCGTACTCGCCGACAACGAGCCGGGTTTCACACAGTTCCAGGACAAGTACTGGTTCTTGTTCAACAGTTACTACGAGGCCGTCGGGCCAAGGTTCGCCCGGGCGGACCGCGGGGTCATCACTCGTCCGGGCGCCCACGACGTCGGTGTATACCGAGGCAACGTCGACAACCGGATGCGAGACCTGGTCGACTCCCTCGACGAAGGCACCATCGACAAGCTCTCGCCGACGATCGAACTCGGATTCCATCACGAGCAACAGCACCAGGAACTTCTGCTGATGGACATCAAACATGTCCTGTCGATGAACCCGATGCGACCTGCATACGGCGGGGTGCCAAGTCCTCTCAGCGAGCCGGACGCGCTGGGTTGGGTCGACGTTGACGGCGGCCTTGTCGAGATCGGTCACCAGGGCGCGGCGTTCAGTTTCGACAACGAACTGCCGCGCCACCAGACCTGGCTTCAACCCTTCCGGCTGGCCGATCGCTTGGTCACCAATGGCGAGTGGTTGGAGTTCATGGCCGACGGCGGCTACCACCGCCCAGAGTTGTGGCTCTCCGATGGTTGGGCCCAGGTCAAAGCGGAGGGCTGGGAAGCACCCTTCTACTGGGAGCACGTTGACGGGTTCTGGTTCGAGCACACGCTTCACGGCACCTGGCCGGTCAACCCCGGGCTCCCGGCGAGCCACGTCAGTCACTACGAGGCCGACGCCTACGCCACCTGGGCGGGCAAGAGACTGCCGACCGAGGACGAGTGGGAGCACGGCGTGGTCAGCGACGGACAGGGTGCCGCCGATCGCGTGCTCGGCAATTTGGCGGACACCGAAACATTCCACCCAAGGGCGGCCCAGCCGGGAGCCGGCGCGCTGCGGCAGGTCTACGGCGACTGTTGGGAGTGGACCTCCTCGGCGTATCTGCCGTACCCGGGCTTCCATCCGGCCGAGGGTGCGATCGGTGAATACAACGGCAAGTTCATGTCCAACCAGATGGTCCTGCGAGGCGGCTGTGCGCTGACTCCTCCTGATCACGCCCGGGCGACCTACCGTAATTTCTTCCCGCCCGGAGCCCGATGGGCACTGTCCGGCGTTCGCCTCGCAGACGGCGGCGCGCCGACCGACACTGCAGGAGTAGCACGATGACCGTCGTACGAGAACCCGTTGTCTCGGTGCTGCTAGATCCCGACTGGGCAAGCGGTTCGCTGGTCGAGGATGTCCTTCGCGGATTCGCCTCGCATCCCCGGGCACTACCGCCGAAGTGGCTCTACGACGAGACCGGGTCCGAGCTTTTCGACGAGATTACTCGATTGAAGGAGTACTACCCGTTTGTGCGCGAGCACGAGATTCTCACAGAGCACGCGGTCGACATCGTGGCTGCCAGTGGCGCGACCACACTGGTCGAGCTTGGCAGCGGCACCAGTGAGAAGACACGGATCCTTCTGGATGCATTCACCGCGACCGGGCAACTGGAGTGCTTCGCTCCGGTCGATGTGTCCGAAGCAACCCTGCGCAAAGCCGCTTCACAAATCTCCCAGAGCTACCCAGGAGTCCAGGTCGAGGCAGTCGTCGGCGACTTCACACTTCATCTGGCCCACCTGCCCAAACATGGCCGGCGGATGGTGGCCTTCCTCGGAGGCACGATCGGCAACTTGTACCAAGAGGAACGTGGTGCCTTCCTCGGCGCATTGGTCGACACTCTCGAATCGGGTGACTCGCTCCTGCTCGGCACCGACCTGACCAAGAGCGCCGACAGACTGATCGCCGCATACAACGACGACCAGGGCGTGACCGAGAAGTTCGTGCTCAACTCCTTGCGGGTTCTCAACCGCGAGCTCGGTGCCGATTTCGACCTCGACGGATTCTCCTACATCCCGTTCTGGGACGCCCATATGGAGCGTATGGATTTGCGCCTGCGTTCCGAGATGCCGCAACGGGTGACGATCCCCGGCGCAAACCTGGTGCTTGATCTCGCCAGCGGCGAGGAGATCCGAGTCGAGATCTCGACCAAGTTCCGTGTCAGCAAGATCGCTGCTGAACTTGAGACGGCCGGTTTCGGGATCACCCGCGTCTGGACAGATGACGCCGGGGACTTCGCATTGACTCTGGCAACCAAACCCTAAGCGTGTCTCGGCCGGGACGGTCATTCAGATGTGGAGCCCCCGACAGGAGTCGGACCCGCGACATCCTCAATCCGGGATGTACGAGTGCCCCGATGATCCCGCCTGATCACTCGTGAGCGTATTTTGGCTGGTATTGCAGCGAATATGGAGCGGCACCGGGTCCCGGCAGATTCCGGGTTGGAGACTACGGGAACGTAATTGGCCACCACAAGAAGAATGTGCGCCAACTAACGCAGCACCAATAACTCCCAGGTATTGGTGGGCCCGCGCCAAGTCCTGAAGACGGGCAACACCATGGTTGCTGCTTCGCCCGTAGGCGTGCCGAGCACTGGCCGCTTTGTGAGGAGCGCAAGTCGATGTCGCCGCATGTCGTATATGTATGGGCGAGAGATCGAGTTGTGTGTCGGTGGTTGTGCTGTGTGTCGACGACGCTCGAAAATGAGGCCATAACGACGGTGTAAAACGAGGCCACTCAGACAGATTGGATGAGTGATTTCAGTGGAGGATTGGGCGTTGGTCAGGCGGCTTGTCGCGGACGGGGTTTCGCGTCGGCAGGTTGCACGGGATTTGGGGATCGGCAGGGCAACTGTCGATCGTGCGGTGGCTTCGGATCGGCCGCCGAAGTACGAACGGAAACCGGTCGAGACGGCGTTCACGGCGTTTGAGGCCAGGGTGCGCGCGTTGCTGGTCGAGACGCCGGACATGCCGGCGACGGTGATCGCTGAACGGGTCGGTTGGGATGGGTCGATCACTTGGTTTCGCGACAACGTGCGTCGGCTGCGGCCTGAGCATCGAAGGATTGATCCGGCGGACCGGTTGGTCTGGGAGCCAGGCGACGCGGCGCAGTGTGATTTGTGGTTCCCGCCGAAGAAGATCGCCCTAGAGGATGGAACAACGAAGTTGCTGCCGGTGCTGGTGATCACCGCAGCGCACTCGAGGTTCATGCTCGCCCGGATGATTCCGACCAGGAAGACCGAGGACCTGCTGCTGGGGTCGTGGGAGCTGATCGGGCAACTGGGCCGGGTGCCGCGCAGGTTGATTTGGGACAACGAGCCAGGCATCGGTCGCGGCAAACGCCGCGCCGAAGGCGTGGCCGCGTTCATGGGCACGCTCGCGACGAAGCTGATACTGCTGCCACCGAGGGACCCTGAGTCCAAGGGCGTCGTGGAGCGCCGCAACGGCTGGTTCGAGACCTCCTTCATGCCCGGCCGTGTCTTCGAGTCACCAGCGGACTTCAACACCCAGTTCGCTGGCTGGCTGGAACGGGCGAACAGCCGGGTTGTCCGGACCACGAAAGCCTCACCACTGGACCGGTTGGAGGCCGACAGGGCAGCAATGTTGGCGTTGCCGCCGGTTCCGTTGCATCTGGGCTGGCGCAACAAGATCCGCCTCGGCCGCGACTATTACGTCCGCCTCGACACCAATGACTACTCGGTCGATCCGTCGGTGATCGGCCGGATGATTGACGTGTCCGCCGACCTGGAACGGATCAAGGTCCGCGCAGACGGACGTGTGGTCGCCGACCATGCCCGGGTCTGGGCCCGAGGGATGACAGTCACCGATCCCGCCCACGTCCAGATCGCGGGAGTGCTGCGCAAACAGTTCCAGCAACCCCGCCCCGCGCCCGACGACGGTGACGATCTGGTGCGGGATCTGGGCGACTACGACCGCGCATTCGGCCTGACAGGCGACGGGCAGGCCATCTGATGGCTTCCGCGAAAGCCAACAACGACTCGGTCAAGCAGATCCACTACCTCGCCGCAGCGTTGAAAGCACCCAGGATCACCGAAGCCGCAGCCCGGTTGGCCGACCAAGCCCGTGACGCCGGTTGGACCCATGAGGACTACCTCGCCGCCGTCCTGGAACGAGAGGTCTCGGCCCGCAACGCATCCGGTGCTGAGCTGCGGATCCGCGCCGCCGGGTTCGATGCCCGCAAGACGATCGAGGACTTCGACTTCGACACCCAACCAGCGATCCGACAACAGATCGGTGCGCTGGCATCGGGCGGGTTCCTGAGCGAGGGACGCAACGTCGTGCTCCTCGGACCACCAGGCACCGGCAAAACCCACCTCGCGACAGCATTGGGGATCATCGCAGCCCGCCACGGACACCGGGTGCTGTTCGCGACCGCCACCGAGTGGGTCACCCGCCTGTCCGACGCGCACCAACACGACCGGCTCCCAGCCGAGCTCGCACGACTGAGACGTTACGGGCTGATCATCGTCGACGAGGTCGGCTACCTGCCGTTCGAGCAAGACGCCGCGAACCTGTTCTTCCAGCTCGTCTCGTCCCGCTACGAACACGCCTCCCTGATCCTGACCAGCAACCTGCCGTTCTCCGGCTGGGGCACCGTCTTTGGAGACCAAGCCGTCGCCGCAGCGATGATCGACCGCATCGTCCACCACGCCGACGTCCTCACCCTCAAAGGCGCCAGCTACCGCCTCCGCGGACGAGGGATCGACAGCCTCCCCAGCATCAAAAATCAGGACACGGCAGACTAAACACACAACAAAACAGTGGCCCCGTTTTCAGCCGTCGTTATGGCCTCAAATTCGAGCGTCGTCGACATCCGATCGAGTTCTGGCACGCGTTTGCTCGTTTCTTGGACAAATGTTGATAAGAATTTGCTGATTCCGGAGCCTAGCAACCCCGTCGCTTGGATGCCCCAAAGTGCGAAAAGGATTTGGGATTCTGCCCAGTTCTGGCGAACAGCCTTTGTCAGATCTGAAGATTCCTCGGGCTGGGGGAGTAGTTGCCTCGATCCGGAGATGCCAACCCGTTAGATCGGTGCGTCAACTTGGGCCGCACCAGAAGACGGTGACCCTGATGACGATGTCGCTGGTCTCTTCGGAATGGGATGGGCGAGGTTTTGTGTCGAGATCAGATCGGCTGCCTGCCGGTACGAGAGCACCCTTGCAGCACGCGGATGAAGTTGCTGGCGGCTAGGACGATGATGAGTACCGCCAGACCCTTCCAAAGGTGGTTCCAAAGAGCGTTCTCGCCCTGTTGCTGAGCTCGAACGAGTGCGCTCGCGTTGTCTGTTATCGCGTTGGTTCCTTCGACGACCGCGTTCTCCGTATCGGCGGCTGCATTCTGCATTCCGGTGTAGGCGTCGCCACCATAGGACTCGCGGGTGGCGCTACTTGTGAGTTGGGCTGCAGTTGGGCTTCGGTCCACCCTTGGCGACGAATTGACCAGCCATAGTCCGAATGCAATCGATGCCGCCAGAAGCAAGGCTGCAAGGACAAGCGAGACGGCGTTCGCGCCAAATCTCTTAGGTTTGCGAGCGTCGCGCACACGTGGACTTGCGGAAGTTGGCGATCCAGCCGGAGTGGACATTGACTAGCCTCTGTTCTGTCGGAATTCCATTGGGCACAAACCTAGGGCTTGCCGACGACAGGCGGTTGGATTTTTTTAGTTCCTCTTCTCACTCAACTGAAACCATTGAGGTGCTGACGAAACTGTCGACGCACCAAACAGATTCAGCGTCTGTTGGTCGACTATGCCTGGCTTTCGGGGAGATCTCGCTGGCACCCGATCCTTGCCCACATTTTGCCCACAATCTGTCGAATCGCACCGTGATTCCGCGTGATCACCTGTGAACCAGAAAACCCGACATTGCAGGCAAAAACGTACATTTGTGCAGGTCACTGGAGCGCCATTTACGAGTTCAAATCCCACCGCCACCGCCAACAAAATGTGCCCGCCCCGGGTTTTGGGGCGGGCACATTTTGTTATCGAATGCTGCGGGATTTG
>JBDSQP010000286.1:0-5552 GCA_039929755.1 Aeromicrobium sp.
CCTGCGGTGAGGTCGCGGAAGTCCTCGGGGTCCAGCCGTTCACCAAGCTGAGTGGAGCCGGCGAGATCGGCGAACAACGCCGTGATCACGCGACGTTCGTCGCGGGGCGAGGCTCGGGCGACGGCGAACTCGATGGTGACACCGCAATAGGCGCAGAAGCGCGCTTCCCGTGGAAGCTCTGCGCCACACTGAGGGCATCTGCCGGCCGCCACGCGTTGAGTATAGGCCCGGATTGCCCCCGGGGTACGTGCAAAAATACATAGAACGAAGGCTCAGCTGAGGTCTATGCTCCGAGCATGAATGCCCCGCCGTCGGTGATCTTGTCCCCTCATCTGGACGATGCTGTGCTCTCGTGCTGGCACCTCTTGTGCGGCCCAGGGGATGTCGCGGTGATCAACGTGTTCGCCGGTTCTCCGCCGCCAGGGATCGGAGCCTCTTGGTGGGATCGGGAGACAGGGGCGACAGACTCAGTGGCGAGAATGAAGGAGCGCTGGGCAGAGGATCGTGACGCATTCGCGATCGCGGGACGTACGGCGACCAATCTCGACTTCCTCGACGAGCAATATGAGCCACCCGACCAATCGGTTGACGAGATCGTTGCCAGGCTGCGCGACCTGATCGACCCCGAAACGATCGTCTACGCTCCGGCAGCGCTGGGCGAGCATGGGGATCACGAACGAGTTCGGAGCGCTGCTCTCGAGTTGGCCGCTGACGGTCAGATTGTTCGGCTCTATGCTGACCACCCCCATGCGGTGCGGCTCGGATGGCCAGCCTGGGTCAACGGGAGCGAATCCAAGTCGGGACCTGAAGTCGCCGAGCACTGGGATCGACGACTCGGCGAAGTGGGAGTACGCCAGCATCGCCCGAAGGTCCATCACTTGGATGCCACCGAACGGGAGCGAAAGCTCCGGGCCGTGTCGGCCTATCGCACCCAGATCCCCGCTCTCGAATCGACATTCGGTGAGATCGAAGGCTTCCCGGCCTTCCCGCACGAGATCGTGTGGGCACTGTCATGAGGGCACTGTCGTGAGAGCGCGCAACCCCGATTACGAGGGCTACGTCGAGCGCGACGGCGTGCGTGTCTGGTACGAGGTGTTCGGGGACGCCGAGACCACGATCATGCTCATGCCTGGCTGGGGCTTGCCGCTGCGAAGTTGGAAGGCTCAGA
The DNA here is from genome assembly GCA_039929755.1 of Aeromicrobium sp. Classification (GTDB taxonomy): domain Bacteria; phylum Actinomycetota; class Actinomycetes; order Propionibacteriales; family Nocardioidaceae; genus JACMOZ01. Next base: position 1,169 of record JBDSQP010000286.1, read on the forward strand.
TCCCCTACCTTTCCCGACACTTCCGCGTCGTTGCCTACGACACACGGGGCACCGGAGCTTCCGACCGACCTCTCGGCACGGAAGCGTACGCGTTGAGCGAGCATGTCGCGGACGTCGTCGCGGTCATGGACGCCGCCGGTGTGCGATCAGCTGTGATGGTGGGCAAGTCGCGTGGAGCTCAGACCGCGTTGATGCTCGCCGTCGATCATCCTGAACGGGTCGGGGCCGTGGTCGCCGCCGCACCGATGGTTCCGCTGGCGCCGTGGCCGCCGCTTGACTCGATCTGGTCGGTGTTCGAGGAGCCGAGTGTCCGCAAGCGCCAGCGTGCCGCGATCCGCGCATCGCTCACCGCCGGGCGGCAGTTCGCCCGGTCGGGGGATTTCCGGCGATGGGTTGGACGCATCAACTTTCTTGAGGCTTCCAACCGGTTCAGCCGACAGAGCATGCTTGACGACTTCGACGGCTTCGCCCATTGGTTCGTGACGCAGATTGTTGCCACCGACCCGCACTCAACCAAACAAACCGACGACCTGATCGGCTGGCTGACGTCAACCGGACCGCAAGCGGCCGCCGATGCGTTCATGGGGGACTGCATCCGGGACTCGGCCTTCGCCCGCACTCTCTGTGAGCGAGTCTCCTGTCCCGTTCTCGTCATCCACGGGGATCGCGATTTCACCGTTCCGTTCGAATGGGGAAAGCGGGTCGCAGAACTGACTGGCGGGAAGTTGTTCGTCGTCCCGGGTGCCGGCCACCTTCCCGGCGGGCGCTATCCGGTCGTGGTAAACCTCGCCATCCGGGAATTCGTGGACTCGCTCCAAGGCCGCGACGACCAGACCAGTCGCGATCAGAGCGGAGCCGCGCGATGAAGCGGGCGCTGTTCGTGTCGTCCCCGATCGGGCTCGGCCATGCCCTGCGGGACGTGGCGATAGCGAAGGAGTTGCGGCGGCTCGTGCCCGGCCTTGAGATCGACTGGCTCGCCCAGCAACCCGTGACGTCGGTACTCGAAGCAGAAGGGGAACGGATCAACCCGGCGAGCAAGTACCTGGCGAGCGAAACTGCGCACATCGAGTCGGAGTCGGCCGAGCACGACCTGCACTGCTTCCAGACGCTGCGCGAAATGGACGAAATCCTGGTCGCCAACTTCATGGTCTTCAACGAAGTCGCCAACGAAACCGACTACGACCTCTGGATCGCCGACGAAGGCTGGGACATCGACCACTTCCTGCATGAGCACCCGGAGCTGAAACGTGCGAACTACGCCTGGCTGACCGACTTCGTCGGGTTCCTTCCGATGGAGGACGGCGGCGAGCGCGAAGCCCACCTGACTGCCGACTACAACGGCGAGATGGTTGAGCACGTCGCCAATCACCCCCAGGTCCGCGACCGCGCGATCTTTGTCGGCAACCCCGACGACTGCGTCGACGCCCGCCTCGGCGCGGGTCTACCGATGATCCGCGACTGGACTCAGGAGCACTACGACTTTTCCGGCTACATCACTGGTTTCGACGTTGCGTCGCTCGGCGATCGCGAGCAGTTGCGTGAGGAGTTGGGATACCGACCCGATGAGCGCGTCTGCATTGTCACGGTCGGCGGCACCGGCGTCGGGGAGAGCCTCCTGCGCAAGGTGATCGCCTCATACCCAGAGGCGAAGGCGGCGGTGCCCGACCTACGTATGGTCGTCGTAGCGGGACCTCGGATCGACCCCGGATCCCTGCCCAGCCACGCCGGGCTCGAGGTCCTGCCGTACGTCCACCACCTCTATCGCCACCTCGCAGCCTGCGATCTGGCCGTCGCGCAGGGCGGATTGACGACATCGATGGAACTGACGGCGAACAAGCGACCATTCCTCTACTTCCCGCTCGAGCACCATTTCGAGCAGAACTTCCACGTCGCCCATCGGCTCGACCGATACGGCGCGGGGCGGCGGATGGACTACCCGAGCGCGACGCCGGATGTGATCGCCGCCGCGATCGGTGAGGAGATCGGCCGCGAGGTGGACTACCGCGACGTCGAGACCGACGGCGCTGTCAACGCGGCCAAACTTCTCGCCGAGATGCTCTAGGATGCCGAGACCAACTCCAGCTCTCAGCTTGCCAGTGAGCTCGCGTGCCCCACGAGCTTGTTCGGCTTCACCAAACCGGGCTGCACGCGTGGCGTCACATGCACAGGCGGCGAAATGACGCGGTCCGCCGTCGTCTTGATTGTGTACGTCGTCGTCACTAGGTAGACACAGGCTTCCACAACCGACTCAACGCTCATTGCATTCTCCTTTGTTTAGTTATGCCCGCGCCAGCCTCTTTGCGATACGGGACCAGCACAATCATCAAGACGGCTGTTTCCGCGAAGGGTTGGCGGGAGGTTCTGTGAGAAGATCTGCCGGGGGGCATGCGTCGGTCGAGCACCGATCCCCAGACTCCGGGCGTCTCGAGCGAGCCATCGGGGAGTGTCTATCATCGTCTCGACAGCGACCAACGCGTGGACTTGGCCACCAAATCGAGACATGGGGGCTCGAACAGCGAGACGCCTCCCCACGGCATCTGGCCGTGATCGATCGCGTTCCGGACGATAAGTGACTGCTTCTAAGCCGTCGCAACAGAGCCCGTCTCCTGGGCATCGAGCGGAGTGCGCAGCGGCCACCCGTGCAATGCGATTGCGCCTCTGACCATAGGAGCTAGCGCCGCCGCTGTGAGGATGGCGGTCGTCCGCTTCGGCAGATAACCGCCGACGCCGCCGGCGAGGGCCGCGACGACATCGGCACAATCGCTTGCGAACCCGGCCAACAGCCACTGTCGGCGGGCATCTCCCTCGGTGAGCGAAAGGCCACAGGCGAGCGTGATGTCGCGAGTACCGAGTATCCGAGCCAGATACGGAATCTGCGGATTCCCTGACACGTCTAAACCAAAGACCTTCCCGGCGGGCCGCGGGAACAACCAGACCGCGACGCCGAAACTCATACGACTGACGATCAGGCTGTTCATTGCACGCCTTTGATTCATCCAGGCAGCCTATCGCGCGGCGCATTCGAGCTCGCTTCTTGCAAAACATACGAAGGCCGCTACGCGAGCCTTAGAATCGACCCGCCGCGGCGAGTGTGCTTGCCAGTTCCTTTCCCTGAGCAGGCATTGCGCCCCGGGCCAGGTCGCGACCAGCCCCGTAGTAGGCGGCCGCGTCGTATAGGTCGACGCCCTATCCGAAAGTTGTCACGACTTCGCATCGAAGACCTGCCCCATCGCGGCGAATTGACGCACCTATGCTCGCGGTTGCGTTTCAATCCGAATGACGTTTCAGCTTGAGGATTGTCGGCGGTCGAGTTCGTCGATTAGGTATTTGGGGGCAACGTGGCGGTAGGCATCTTCGAGGAGGGCGGCGATTTCGCCCCAGTCGGTCTCATCGCCTCCATGACCGTCAATGAACAAGCCGACCCAGTTGGCAAAGACGCCGCCGGCGGAAGGGGTGGGGCGGAAGAATCGGTCGGGCTCGGCGTCGGCTAATTCTTGCGCCACTCCGGGCGGGAGCGGGCACCACACGGATATGCGGTGGTCGTCGCGGTGGTTGTCGTGGAAGTAGCACAGTGGTTTCATCGTGCTTACGAAGAAGCAGGGAGCGTCATGGCTTCGGTGTTCGGTGACACCTGGAAGGGCAATCGCGACCTTTCGCATGAGTTCGAGTTCCCTTGCGGCCATGATGATTATCGTAATTGGGCCGCAGGTCCGGGGCGCGCGATGGCTCCTCGCCGTGCGACTGAGCCGGGTGGCGGGGGAGGGTTTGGTGCCAGGGTCCCATGCCGTTCCGCCCCATAGGGTGCCTTGATGCGGCGATACGACGCGGGTCCGGACTCATGAGAGCTGCGCGATGGTGGGTGAACCTGCCAGCCACGTCTTTAGACTCCTTTAGATTGTTTAGAGTTCTCCGGATCGAATTCTGCTAGGGCGGCAGGGTGGGTCTCTTCAAAAACGAGTCCGGCGAATTGATCCGTAGCAGGCCAGTACTTGATCTAACCGCATTTGCGATAGTATTATCGTGAATGTGAATACATTGGCTCCGCAGCTTGCACCGCTGTTCCGCACGGATGCGCAAGGAGAGATCCTCGCCCGGCTGCTGCTGAACACCGATCGTGCTTTCTCGATCGCCGAGCTCGCCCGCGTCACTGGTACCTCATACGCGAGCACCCACCGCGAGGTGCAGCGGCTCATCCGCAGCGGCCTTGTCGCTGAGCAGAGAATCGGTCGAGCCAGTCAGGTCACCGCATCAACGTCGAGTCCTGTGTACGCTCCGCTCACCGAACTGTTGCTCCTCAGCTACGGCCCAGCCGTCGTCATTCCCAAAGTCCTCGCCGACGTCGACGGCATCGACGAGGCCTACATTTATGGCTCCTGGGCCGCCA
>JBDSQP010000287.1:0-7000 GCA_039929755.1 Aeromicrobium sp.
CATTGCCGAACCGGACCTGTCGGAGTGCATCGACCACAACAAGCGAGCCCTGGCCTGGATCCGGGCTCAGGGCAATATTTCATACATCATCGTCGGCTCTCTGGCCAATACTCAGGTCGTCAAGGCCGATGGCGAAAGTGCATACCGGACCTCGGTAAATGGCTACCTTGACTATTGGGATCGGCTTCCGTCGACCGTCAAGCACCTCTTCGTATTTCGCGACAATCCACGCGCAGCGAGAGATGTCATGGAATGTGTCTTGGCCGCACCCAAGGGGCACGCGGGTCAATTCTGTGCCCAACCGCGCAGCAAACAACTCAAGGTCGATACTGCTGCCGACGCGACACGCGCGATCCGCCGCGACCATGCGTCGGTAATCGATATGACCAATCATTTCTGCGATCCCAGTAAATGCTTTCCTGTGATCGGCAATGTTCTGGTTTACGGCGACTGGAACCACATGACGAGGACGTTCGGGTTGACCCTCGGACCGTTCGTGGCTGAGCAGGTCAATGAGGCACTCGACCAAACCACGGAGCAGTAACTGCCTCTACAGATTGTCCAAACGGTTGGACACTTTTGGCAGGAACTGACATGAGCGCGATTGTGTGTCCGCGATGCCGACAGTCGCTTTCCGCCGGAAGAGTTTCTTGCGGAAGTCGCCCCCCAATCCCGCGATCATCATCCCAGTGCCCGAGGAACCGACCCACCCGACGCACGCGTATCCGACGCACACCTACGAGCCTCCGGATGACGAAGAGTCCGATCATCCGCCGACTCCTGAGACCGATCCGCCCGAGGAACCCACCGAGCACGTCGATTGAATTTGCCACCTGTTGTCAGAACAGTTGGAAGGCATGAGAAAAGCGGTCTCGGTGAATCCGTTCGGATTCGCCCAGACCGCCTCTCAACTGCGATTACTCTTTGGTCGGGCTGACAGGATTTGAACCTGCGACCCCTTGACCCCCAGTCAAGTGCGCTACCAAGCTGCGCTACAGCCCGAATGACGACCAGCCGATACCTTATCGCAGCGCACTTGGCTGGCCGTAGTCGGTTACTACTTGCGTTTGCGTTTTTCGCGTACCCGCTGCTGGATATGAATCGGCGACCCGACGAATCCGTACGTTTCGCGCAAGCGACGCTCGACGAACCTGACGTATGACGCCTCCAGCAAGCCCGACGTGAACAGGATGAATGTCGGCGGCGCGGTGGAAGCCTGCGTACCGAACATGATCTTGGGCTGCTTGCCGCCGCGAACCGGATGCGGGTGCTCGGCGATCAGACGGCCCAGGAACGAGTTGAGCTCGCCGGTGGGAACGCGAGTCTCCCAGCCGTCGAACGCGGCATCCAGTGCGCGAACCAACCGGTCGACATGCCATCCGGTGCGGGCAGTGATGTTGATCCGCGGCGCCCACTGGACCTGGACAAGTTCGCGTTCAATCTCACGGTCCAGGTAATACTGACGTTCCTCGTCGACAAGGTCCCATTTGTTGAAGGCGATCACCAGTGCACGGCCGGTCTCGGCGACGGAGTTGATGATCCGTGTGTCCTGGACGCTGAGCGCCTCGCTGGCGTCGATGATCATGACGGCAACTTCGGAGCGCTCGATCGCCGAGTTCGTGCGGAGGCTCGCGTAGTACTCGTGACCCGAGGCCTCCTTCACGCGCTTACGGATGCCGGCAGTGTCGATGAATCTCCACGTGCGACCGCCGAGCTCGACAAGCTCATCCACCGGGTCGACGGTGGTGCCTGCGGCGTCATTGACGACAACTCGTTCCTCGCCTGCGAGCCGATTGAGCAGGCTCGATTTACCGACATTGGGCTTGCCGACGATGGCAACGCGTCGAGGGCCACGTGGCTTGTTGAAGTCTTCCGGCGGAGGCTCGGGCAGCGCATCGATGATCGCGTCGAGCATGTCGCCGCTCCCCCGCCCGTGCAGGGCCGAGACCGGATAAGGCTCGCCGAGTCCAAGGTTCCACAATGCGGCGGCTTCGCCTTCGGTACGGAGGTCGTCAACCTTGTTGGCGGCGAGAACGACCGGCTTCTTGGACTTGCGCAACAACTTCACGACCTGGGCGTCGGCGTCGGTGATCCCGACTGTCGCGTCGACGACAAACAGAACCGCATCAGCGACGTTGATCGCGATTTCTGCCTGCGCAGTGATGAGCTCGGAAAGTCCCTTGGCATCCGGGTCCCATCCGCCAGTGTCGACGACGGTGAATTCACGTCCGTTCCAGGTGGCGTCATATGAAACGCGGTCGCGAGTGACGCCCGGAATGTCCTCGACGACGGCCTCTCGGCGTCCGATAATGCGGTTGACGAGAGTGGATTTGCCCACGTTGGGTCGACCGATCACCGCCAAAACGGGGATTGATTCAGTCATCTGTGTCTCCAACGGGAAGCTTCCCGGGTAGTTCGAGTTTGGTCTTTTTCCTGGCCTCGGCGAGGTGTGCCAACAGGTGTTGGTGGATCTCTTCGGTGGCCTCGGCCACGCTTTCCTTTTCGCGGGGCCAACTGTGGTTCATGAATTGAATCGGCGGTCCATAAATGACATCGATGTGCGCACCCTTTTCGGGTTTTGCACCGCTCGCTTCGCCAGACTTGCGCGTGCCGAAAATTGCGACAGGGACAACCGGAGCACCCGTTACGAGTGCGAGATATCCGACGCCGCCCTTGATCGTGGTGAATTCGCCGTCACCACGCGTACCTTCAGGATAGACGACGACTGCTTGCCCGGCCCTCAGTGCCTGTATGGCCTTGCGCAATGCGCCGGCATCCGTCGCCCTTCGGTCAACGCTGATCTGCCCGGCCATCCGCAAAAGCAGACCTGTCTTGCCCACAAAACTTTCCTGCTTGACCAGGGCATGCGCGGGGCGCGGGGTCGTGGCAATGAGTAGCGGCCCATCCAGCCAGCCGATGTGATTGCTGGCGATGATGACCGGTCCCGTATCGGGAACATGCCACTCTCCGCGTTCGGCAATTTCCCAATGGCTCCGGATATAGCGGCCCATCACCGATCTCAAGAGACCGAGTCCGCCCTCACCAAGACCCCTGTGTGCCGGCGTGAGCGGCAAAGCCACGTTACTCATCGTGCCTCCACCAGACCGACGATGGTCTCGACAACTTCATCGAGAGTCATGAACGTACTGTCGATCACGATTGCGCCGTCCGCCTTCGTCAACGGGGATGCTGCTCGTGTCGAGTCCTTGAGATCACGTTGGGCAAGCGCCTCTTTGGTCTTGATCGCGTCGCCGCCATCCATCTCGGCTGCGCGTCGTTCTGCACGGGCTTCTGGGTCGGCGACCAGATAGATCTTGACTCGCGCGAGCGGTGCCACCGCTGTACCGATGTCCCGGCCCTCGACCACTATCCCCCGGGAAGCCTCGATGATCTTGCGCTGCTGGGCAACCATGAGCTCGCGAACTCGCGGGACGGCGGCCACGACGCTGACCGCCTCAGTGATTTCGTCGCTTCGGATCGGCTCGGCGACATCGACTCCTTCTGCTTCGATGCTGGGAGCAAGCGGATTGGTTCCCGACACAATATGGACGCTTTCGGCGGCATCGGCCACGGCTACGGGGTCATTGAGGTCGACACCACGTTGCAGCAATGCCCAGGTCATGGCCCGATACATCGCTCCAGTGTCCAGGAAAGCCAGGGAAAGTCGGTCAGCAACACCGCGGGCCGTGCTGGATTTGCCCGAACCCGAAGGTCCGTCGAGCGCGACGACCAGAGCGGTTTCCACGAATGTCTCCTACCTGTATGCCGACCAGCCGCGGTCGGTCAGAGCATCGACCAAGGCTTCGGCATTGTGTGCGGCGACTGCCACTTCCACCAGGCCGACAGGGCGTCCAAGCTCATGATCGATACGAATGTCTTCGATATTGATACCTGATTCTCCCGTATGGGCCATGAGTAGCGACAACTCACCCGGCCGGTCGGGAATCTGAACGAATACGGTAGCCATTTCAACGTCCTTGTCGCCGTGGCGGCCGGGCACCAATCGCGTGCCTTCACGCCCGCGCCGGAGCACCGAGGCAATCGCATTGGCATCGGAATCGAGACCGGTGATCAGGCTGTCGAGATCTCCCCTGACGTTCTCGAGGAGCGCCTTGACCTTGCCGGCATTGCCCTGAAGAATCTCCAGCCACAACCCGGCATCACTCCCGGCAATGCGAGTGACATCGCGTAGCCCCGGACCCGCGAGCGCCATATGTCCCTCAGGTGCGCCGTTGAGCTGTGCGGCCGCAAGAACCGACAACAAGTGCGGAAGGTGGGACACGAGCGCGACGGCTTCGTCATGCGTACGGGCATCCATGTCGACGATCACGGCACCCACAAGAGTGGCGAGCAGGCGTACGGCGTCAACCGCCCGCGCCTCCGTGTGAGGCTCGGCTGTCACCGCCCAAGCTCGGCCCTCGAACAGATGTGCCGACGCCGCCATGGGCCCCGAGCGTTCACTTCCGGCCATCGGGTGGCTGCCCACGTAGCGCGAGGCACCGGGAAGCTCGCCGATGCTGATACCGAGGTCGTCTTTGACGCTGGCGACATCGGTGACGATCGCATCGGGCCACTTGGTCAGGGCGTCGGCGACGGCGTCGACCACCGAAGCCGGTGGCACGGCGACGACAACCAGACCTGGGTTGTCGACCGAATCGGGCTTGCCTGCGCCGCGCGACACGGCAAGTTCGACATTGCCTGGTCGAGCATCCTCGAGAAAGACGTCAATGTCGTGGCCTCGGAGTGCGAGGGCGACAGACGTCCCGATGAGGCCGCATCCCACGATCAGGACTGGCTCGGGCAGCGCTTCGGTCATGAGTCAACGCTATCGAAGAGTTCGCCGAGTTCATCGCGCGACAGTTCACGCATGACGCCCGATCGCAGTCCCCCCAGGTGAATGGGGCCGAAGCCGGTGCGAGTCAATTCCGCGACCGGATGCCCGACCTCGGCGAGCATCCGTCGGACAATCCGGTTGCGGCCCATGTGAATATCGAGCTCGACCAACGACATTCCGCGGGAGCGATCCTTGACGACGAACCGGTCGACCTTTGCCTCGCCGTCCTCAAGAGCGACGCCTGCCTTGAGCACATCGCCGATGCTGTCCTTGACCGATCCTTGGACAAGGGCGACATACGTCTTGGTGATCTCGAACGACGGATGCGCCAAACGCTGAGCGAAGTCCCCGTCGTTGGTCAGCACAAGGAGTCCTGAGGTGTCCGTGTCGAGGCGCCCCACGTGGAAAAGCCGTTCTTCACGATTGGCGACGATTCCGCTCAGATCCGGACGCCCTTGCTCGTCTTTCATGGAACTGACGACACCACGGGGCTTGTTGAGGACGAGGTAGGCGTGGTCCGAAGGGGGTGGGAGTCGCTTGCCGTCCACGCGAACCAGATCGGTGAGCGGGTTGACCCGCGCGCCCATTTGCGTCACAACTTCGCCGTTGACCTCAACCCGGCCCGCGGTCATGTAGTCCTCGCAGCGGCGCCTGCTGGCAACTCCTGACTGGGCGAGGAACTTTTGCAGTCGGATTCTTCCTTCATCGCTCACGCTTCGTCACCGGGCGACTCTTCGGCAGGGGAAGCGACCTCTTCGGGGATTTCTGCGTCAACGTCCGCGAGTGATGCCAGGACTTCCGCCGGCTCAAGGTCCATCTCGGAGAGTTCGGGCAGGTAGGGCGCGAGTTCGGGCAATTCATCCAGGGACGCGAGACCCATCCGCTCCAGGAAATAGCTGCTGGTCCTGTAGAGAATCGCGCCGCTCTCGTGCTCGACGCCAGCTTCCTCGACCAGTCCTCGCGTGACGAGCGTTCGAATTACGCCGTCGACATTGACACCCCGAATTGCCGACACCCTTGAGCGGCTGATCGGTTGCCTGTAAGCCACGACGGCCATCGTTTCGAGGGCCGCTTGGGTAAGCCTCGCTTGCTGGCCATCGAGCACAAACCGTTCGACAGCTGCAGCGAAGTCATCCCGCGTGTAATAGCGCCAGCCTCCCGCCACGTTGCGAAGTTCGAACCCGCGGCCCTGCTCGTCATAGTCCGCTGCCAACTCCAGGAGCGCCTCTGCAACGTCAATCGGCGGATGTCCGACTGCCTGGGCAAGGGTCAGCTGGTCGAGCGGCTGATCGGCGACCATGAGCACCGCCTCCAGCGAGGGTTTGAGGTCGAGCATCTCCAACTCAAGTTCGTGGGGGCCGTTCGGAAGGGTCTGGTCAGTCATCGGCAATCTCGTCGCTAGGTTCGTCGTCTACTGGAGCACTGTTGCCTTCGGGTTCGGCGGGTTCCCCGAGCTCGGCGGCTAGGGCCAGGTCCGGATTATCAAACTCCTCGCCCACATCGATATCTCCCTCGTCCGTGCCGGTCCAACGGATGTGGAGATCGCCGAGCGGGGTCGCCTGCTCGAACGAGATCACGCCCTCGCGGAAAAGCTCGAGAACTGCCAGGAATCGCGCCACCTTGGTGACTGTGTCCGGCGCGTCTGCAGTCAAAGCGCGAAAAGTCATCGAGGTTTCACGCCGAAGGCGATCGACGAGCAAATGTGCCTGCTCACGTACGCTCACCTGCGGGGCGTGCAGGTGAGCAAGGGAGAGTATGGGCTCAACCTTTGGCGCAAACGCCGCCGAGGCAAGTTGCGCGAGGTCCTCCGGGCCGATGCTGATAAGTACCTCGGGCAGAAGCAAGGAGAACCGGGGTTCCAGCCCAACTTCGCGCGGGTGTCGCCTCTGCTCTGCCGCCATCCGTTCCTGGATCAATCCGGCCATGAGCTTGAACGCGCGATACTGCATCAGACGGGCAAACAGGAGATCGCGCGCTTCGAGCAGCGCGAGATCCTCTTCGTCTTCGACCTCGGCCTGGGGCAGCAGCCGTGCAGTCTTCAGATCGAGAAGAGTCGAAGCCACCACCAGAAACTGAGTGGTCTGCTCAAGGTCACCGCCGAGCTTCTTGATGTAGGCAATGAATTCATTCGTGACAGTCGACAACGCAATCTCAGTGACGTCGAGT